>JAOZRY010000196.1 GCA_029939965.1 Bacteroidales bacterium
TTACTATTTGACAATAATATTATTTTTTCTGATAAAGATTAATAACCAATCTTATTCAATCTACTTTCCGGCTTGTTGGATTAAGGAGGTGTTCATAATGTCCGATTTCTGGCACACACTAATTAGAATATGTATGAACGCTGTTTACTGCTGAGGGTAAATAATTTACTCCAAACCAACTTATTAAAAGAACAACAAAAGCTATGGCCAAAATCCATAAAGCCTGTTTGGGTTTAATAGAGTTTTTGACCCGGGCATGGATATATATTAAATAAACTGACCATGTTAAAAATGCCCATGTTTCTTTTGGATCCCAGGTCCAATAATGCCCCCATGCCTCCTTGGCCCAAAGTGCTCCGAATAAAAGCCCCATGGTGAGGAATGAAAAACCGAGATAAACCAAGTTATCAGCAAGTTGAAATGCTGACCGGATAGTTTTTTTCTTTATATGGTGATCGAACAATTGTTTGGCTGCTACTAAACTCGAAGCTCCAAGCAAGGCATAGGCAACAATATAAACAATAACATGCGGAACAAACCACGGACTATTAAGAGCCGGCATTAGGGTTTTGCTAAAGTTTTCGGGGAAATAAATATTAAGAACCAAAAAAAGTGCTGACATAAAAAAACTGAAAACTACAAACCAATAATATTTCCAACGTATAAAAAAAACAAGTCCGACTATTGCCAAAAACAAACTATACCAAAGCCGTGTTTCGCCTAAAGTTCTTAGAGGAGGTCTTTCGAGTTTAATCCATAAATTAACAATAAATAGCGTCAGGATAACTATGCCAACGGTTAGCAGGATCATTCCTGAAGTTTTTTTGGTTTTGATAAAACCCATTATTGCTATTCCGGCAACCCACAGTATTAAAACAATTATCGCATAAAGCGGAAAATTTAACCAAACCATAATTATTTTGATTTTTCAGTTTTGTTTTTCGATCCTACCCAAAATAAGAATAAAGCTCCGGCCAGCATTAAAAAAACGCCGGTATAAACAACCGGAAGCCAGGGGTCGCGTATAAGTTCAATTACTGATACATCAGACCATCTGCCCAATTCGGAATCATAATTTAACTGATAAATTTTCCAGCCATTGGTTTTAAAAGGTTTATTAACCTGCAGGTTAATTTCCTGATGATTTCCGTTTTTCTGTATTACATCAATATTTGAAGTAAACTCTTTGGGTTCGGGAAATAACATTATTAATGAGTAATCATCATCAAGTTTTAACGACTGATATTGCTTATTAAAACTTCCACAAGTAACCCATCCACGAACTATCGCACCATTTTTATCGGTTGCCTTTATCAAAACCGAAGGGACAGCTCCGCGTTCATTGTGAAAATAGTAATTATCGCCGGCTCGTGCCGATGAATATATATAATCTTCGATTATAATTTGCCAATCGAACAAAATTGCGGATACTGCTGAATCGACAAGTATCATATTTTTACCTTTACCTTGACGCAACTTGCCACTTTTGTTATTTACAACAGCAAGTTTAGGGTTGTACTCTTCAAGAATAAAGTCGTTAAGTTTTATTGCAAATGGCATTTCATGTAAGCTTTTAGTAGCATTATCGTAAGCCACATTGCTTATTTCTCCTTCGGGAATTTCCATTTGCAAACGCAGCAACTGACTGCTACCGAAGTTTGCAGCAAAAAGCACAATCCAAAGCCCGAGATGACTAACTATATATCCGGCTTTTTGCCACTTGAATTTATTTAGGGTTTTAATTATGACCATCCCTAAACTTAGCAGCAAAAACATATTTGCAAACAGGTAAGGCCATGAACTTACAACATGCGATAAGCCAAGTTTTTTGATAAGTGTGGGGGCATTGTCGTCAAATTGTAAAGTAATGCCCATTAATAGGGAAACCAGTAGAAGCAAGCCTATCGAACATATTGCAGCGGGAATATTCTCAAGCCACTGTTTTATTGCCCATTGCTTTCCAAAAACCGATATTGCGATTATTAATAAAATAAAGCCACCACCAAAATACAGGTTGTTAGGATAGTTAATAAGGTGTACAACACCACTTCCATTGCTTGAGTACTCCAGAGCAAAGCCTAACATCAACAATGTTAACGATATTATTATGCCCTCTTTGTACTTCCAGGGTTTTTCCCATACAAGTCTGTTCTTATTCATACTACCTATTTACAATAATAAGAACAAAAGGCTGTCCTATTATAATAATCAGGACAGCCTTTTGCAACTTAGTTAAATTAATATTTATTCATTAGTATAAATGATCGGCATTTTAGATTCTCTTTCTTCAGCTTTTTTATTCCATTGAGGAACAAGGTCTTTGAGGAATCTTTGTTTTTCATTATTCAGCTTATCCATAGGAAGTCCGATAAACTCCTGTGCTTTTGCTTTTGTAGTAATATCAGGATAAGGAACTTCACCTTTATAACCAAGGTTTAGGAGCAAACGTGCAAGTTTAATTCTACCTTCTTGTGCAACGTCAATACCAGTGCCTATTACACGCGATATTTCAACTGGTGAATGGAATGAACCTCCATGACCACTTGCTGCATAATCCCAACGCCATTGTGCATGTCGAATATCCATAAGGATATCTTTCATTTGTGCATCGGTAGCACCTAATTCCCAGGCTGTTTTTGCTTCAACGTGAGCCCTTACAACTAATTCTTCAAGTTTATCCCTGTTTTGGATAATCATATCCTGACGTGTATAAACATCCTTTAACAACTGCTCAGTTTCTTCTCTATGGCATACCATGCATGAGTTTTCGATATTATTAAGAGGTGATTGAACATGATGGTCGGTATATTTTTTGCCACCTTCGCTCATATACGGCATGTGACAATCGGCACATGAAACGCCTCTTTCGGCATGAATACCTGTAAGATAAACTTCGTAACCTGTATGCTGTGATTTAAGCATGGGGGCTTTACTTAGTTTGTGAGTCCAGTCTTTAAAGTTTCTGGCATCGTAATATTCTTCCATATCTTCTACTGATGTTCCATTGTCCCAGGGGAATGTTAAATATGCTGAACCTTCGGCACCCGGACGTTTTTTATCAAAATAGTATTCAACATGACACTGGGCGCAAACCAATGAGCGCATTTCCTGATGAGTTGCGTCATTTATATCTTTTCCCTGTCGTTCAAAAGCCTGAACAAGAGCAGGTCTTGAAATCTGAAGATCCATAGTTTCGTTATTGTGGCAATCGGCACAACCAATCGGGTTTACAATTTCTGAACCCAAACGAGCCCATTTGCCGGTGTAATACTCAGTAACGCCACCTTCATTCATAACTCTCGGAACATCCGGGCCTTTACAAGTCCAGCATGTTGTTGGCATCGGGCCGGTTTTACTATCAACAGGGCCTCCGGTTCTCAACGTATTTCGTAAATCCTCAATAGCATGTGTATGCCCCCTGCCTTGATTGTAATCTTTGGCAAATCCATATCCTGCCCATAATACAACTAATCGCGGGTCAACTTCAAGCATATCAATCATGGCGTTGCCATTGTATTTCGACTTAAAATCGCCATCGTTATTTTTCACATACGATTCGTACTGAGTTGGGTAATTCAGTCCCCAAACTTCGTTGCGCGGTTCCCAATCGGCTATTATTACTTCGGGTTTGCAACTTGTAACTTCTTCGGCTCTACGCTCGGTAATTGAAGATGCTAATAAGCCTAGCATAAAAACTACTACAATAGTTGCCAAAAATAGTATCCAGTTAACTACAGGTTTTCTCTCTTTACTCATGATTTTATTATTTTTAATTATTTATTTATTATTCTGTTAATTTGTTAATCCAATCCGGAACCGGTTTTTTTACATTTGGAAGAATAGAATTAGATGCTGATGATAAACTGTTGAACCTGCCATGCGGAACTTGTCGGTGACACTCCCAGCAGTTTCTGCCATCGGTACGATAACAATCAAAACTTTTTGTCTTGGTAAGCATTTTATTATCAGTAATTAGTTCGTTGTGGCAGCGAATACAATTGTCTTGTACAACTTCGCTTCCCTCTTCTTTTATAATTATTACCTGAGGCTCCTGACGCAGTGTAAACATGGTAGCATGTCTCAGCCCGTCTTTTGCCTTAAAAAAGTACTTGTTTAAAGTGCTGTTTTGAGGAACATGACAATCGTTGCATGTGGCATTTTCGCGGTGCGAACTATGAAACCAACTTGCGTATTGAGTGTTCATTACATGACAATTGATGCATGTTTTAGGGTCGTCTGACATATACGACACTGCATTGGAAATGTAAAAAATATATACTAACAAACCAAATAACAAACCACTAACAATAGCTACTGATAATTGCCATTTCTTTGGTGGTATTATTGTTTTTAAAATTTTTGACATACCTTAATAATTATTGGAATATTTATTTCGACTCAAAAAATACAGGCTTGAAGGTGAGCATCACCCAAGCCCAATTGTTGGTATTTTCGTAGTTGCCACCTTTTAAAACCTGCATAGTTTCGGTAGCAAACATTTGTGAATAACCTGCCTGAAGGTTTACTTCTTTTGAAACGGCATAACCAAATACCAGATCAACCTCAGTACCCAAACCATTGCTGTAATCTTTCCATTCGGTTCCGTTATGAACCGATATTGTTGCAGCAGTGCTTAAAATGTGAGGTATCAGAGCAACAGAAAACTTATCCTTTTTGTACTTGAGTGGGATAAAAATATCCATAAGTCCAACATTGCCTCCATGGTTTCCAACATAGAAATAATCCATCCAACCATTAAATTTGTGATTTGTGCCATAAAATGGTGTGAATGATTTGTTGTCGCCACCCTCGGCTTTTTCTTTTGAATCAGTTCCTGACAGATATTCAACACCTGCACCTACACTAAAATTATCGGTAATTTTGTAACCTGCGGCAACAGAAAAATACATAGCAGCCAATGTATTATTATTACCATCTTTTCCTCCCTGATAGTAGAATGCGGCATTACCAGATAGGGCACCACCTTTATAAGTAAATCTTGGGCCAATTGTTTGACTGAAGGCTACTTTTTGGGATGAATCAGCATTATCCATGTAGGTGAGACCATTATTCAATGCCAAAAAACTTATCCCGATTTTGTCAAAAGAACCATGATACCAGACATACTGGAACGTTTTGTAACTATTTAAATCATAATCTGTTTTATACAATGTTTCGCCAACTGCATTGTAAGCAAGTCCTACATCAATTTTGTGATTGGTGGCGGGTTTAAACTTTAGAAGTGCAGCATCATGGCTACGTGCCTGCTGCGCCCAACCAACGCTACCGAAGATACGCTGATCATCGTAAACGATTTCCTGACGACCAACTTTGATCGAAAATTTATCGCTAATAATTGCTTCTCCCCATGCCTGATGGATTGAGGGTCCGTAAACGTCATTTTTATTTAATTGCTTTACATCACCCCAAACCCTAACATCCTGGATGCTAAGGAAAAATTTGTAATTGGAATTGCCATAAAAAGCATTTAAACGGGTGCGTTGCGAAATGAAGTTAGCTGCCTTAATATCGTCAGGAATTAAGGTTTTGTAACCGTGACGCATTTCGTAACGTGGGCGTAGTTCACCGGAAATTTTCACTTCCTGAGCTGTGGTAGTGCCAATTGAAAACCACAGTGATAACATGATAATTGTAATTAAGTAAATCGCTCTTTTCATAGTTAAAATATTAAATTAAGTAAAAAAATTATGGTTAGCAAAAATATAATAAATCCGAATAATTGGGAGTAATACGTACTTCTTTGCTTAATTTATAGAAATTCTAAATTGATTTTTAATGTGTTGTGAGAATGTGTATTAATAATATGCATTATGATTTATTTGAAAGGAGAATGTTTTCTTTTTGGGAGCGTCTCTTTTTGAGCTTTGTTTTTGATAAAAAGATCGGTGATTCTTTCTTCTTTAACATGCAACCGAAGCTTCAACCAAGTTTGGTCTTTTAGTTCGTACAATCCGAATTATGTTCCGGCAAAAAGGCTGCCATCTGCTGTACGGATCACCTTACTTATTTTACGATTATCTATTCCGGAAGGAAAACCCCGGTTATAATCGTGCCACACCGAAAACCCGTCAGTAACTTTCCATACACCTATATTACCATAAACAAGACTCGTATTGTCGGGCAAATTTACATTTCCACGTATAGCAGCTAAATTCCAGTTGTTGTACCGGTAAATTTGGGGGAGATATTTTCTGTTTACGTCAATCGAAGAAAA
>JAOZRY010000197.1 GCA_029939965.1 Bacteroidales bacterium
TATGGTTTACCGCCTGATGACCCAGGGCACTTTTGAAGAAAAAATTAACGAAATGCTGGTTTCCAAAAAAGAGCTTGCCGATTTAACTGTCTCCACTGGTGAAAAATGGATTGGAGACCTTACTAATAATGAATTGAGTGCTTTGGTTGGGATTTAGGATTTTTGGGGGTAGATAGTTGAATATGTTGGCAGTAAAGGATATAATTATTAAATTGTTTTATGTCCCTGATGTTTTATGGAATATTATTAGTTTTGTTTTTTATATAGATATGTTAGTGGCAATTTCACAAAAACGAAAATTTGTGCTATTTTTGATTTTAAGAATTAAGGAGAATAAATGAAAGCAAAAGAAGGATACATATATGATTATATTTCGGGAAAAGAAGTAAAAGCAACACCAGAAGAAATACAGGCAGTTCAAGTCTTTTCTAAACAACTTGTTCAAGATTATGGATACCCGAAGGAATTAATACAAACCCACCCTCAATATAGGGTGAAAGCAAGACCTTCGGACACGAGTGGAAAATACCCTGTTGATATTGCTATCTTTACAGATGAAAACCATAATGACAATAACATTAACTTAATTGTTGAATGTAAAAAAAATAACAGGAAAGATGGACAAACACAATTAGAAGATTATTTAAGACTTTCAAAAGCAAAACTGGGAGTTTGGTTTAACGGAGAAGAAAGACTTTTTATAAGGAAAGTTGAAAAGCAAGGTACTGTTACGTTTAAGCAAATTCCAAATATTCCCAGACATACTGAAAGATTAGAGGATTTAGGTAAGTTTAGAAGAAAAGATTTAGTAAATGCTACTAACTTAAAAATTATTTTTAAAACCATAAGGAAATATCTTGCAGGTAATTTTACAGGAGCAACAAGAGATGAAGAATTAGCAAGAGAACTTATTAACCTTATTTTTTGCAAAATTTATGATGAAAAATTTACAAAACTTGAAGAAAAAGTATCTTTTCGTGTAGGAATAGATGAAAATCCTAATGTTGTAAAAACAAGAATTAATAGAATCTTTAGTAATGTCAAACAAAAATATCCTGAGATAATTGAAGTTAGTGATACTATTAATTTAGATGACGAGGCTATTGTTTATGTAGTTGGTGAACTTCAAAATTATTGTCTTGTTGATGCGGAAAGAGATGTTATTGCAGATGCTTTTGAAACATTTATTGGTGATGCATTAAAGGGTTCGCAAGGTCAATTTTTTACACCTCGAAATATTGTTAAACTATTGGTTGAGTTAACAAACCCCCAGCCAAATGAGCAAATAATTGATCCTGCTTGTGGAAGTGGTGGTTTTTTAATCGAAAGTTTGAGGCACCAATGGGTCGGTCTTGAAAAACAAGCAGAAGAATACGGATGGTCTGATTTAGCCTTAAATGAAGAAAAAATGGCAACTGCCATAAAAAATATTAAAGGAATTGAAAAAGACCGTTTTTTAAGTAAAGTTACCAAAGCATATATGGTACTAATGGGAGACGGAAAAGGTGGTGTTTTTTGTGATGACAGTTTAGAGAAAGAAGAAAATTGGAACAATGATACTAAACAGAATATAAAATTAGGTCAATTTGATGTTTTGTTAGCAAATCCACCTTTCGGAAAGGAAATCAAAATAACAGGACAAGAAAAATTAGGTCAGTTTGATTTAGCCTATAAGTGGAAAAAAGAGAATAATCAGTTTGTAAAAACAGAAAAACTAAAAAAAGAAGACGCACCTCAGATTTTATTTGTGGAACGCTCACTGCAATTACTTAAAACAGGTGGTAGAATGGCAATAATTTTACCAGAAACATATTTTCACGCACCAAAATCAGGTTATGTTTTACAATATATGACAAACGGAAATAACATAAGTTGGTTGGTTGATTTACCGCATAATACATTTCGTCCTTACAATAATGCAAAATGTGTAGCCGTAGTTATTGAGAAAAATAAACCACAACAAGAAAAAATTAACCTTGCTGTAATAGAAGAAATGGGACACGACCATCAAGGAAAAGATATTTTTCGTTGGAATTATGAAACAAAGGAGATTGACAGAGATAATATTTGGGACGATGTTCCATTGGTTTTGGAAGAACTAAATAAAGAGACTTTTGATAAATATACATTTGAAATTTCAAAAGAAAAAATGTTCAATGCAAATATTTTTGTCCCTCGATACTTTTGGCAAAACAAAATAAAGGAAATTGAGAAAGTTTCTAAAAAAGACAATACTCAATTAGTATCAATTCAACAATTAATTAATGAAAATATTATAAAAACATTTGACGGGCACGGTTCTCCACCAGCAGAATATAAGGGAAGGGGAGACGTGCCATATATTAGAGTGAAAGATATTGTAAATTGGGATGTATATAAAGACCCGACATCACGAATTCCAAAAGAAATTTATTTAAAGAAAAAAGGTAGTAATAAAGAAATAGAAAAAGAAGATATTCTTTATGTAAGGCGTGGTAGTTACAGAATTGGTAGCGTAGCAATGGTCTCTGATTATGACAAAGAAGTTTTATTAACAAGAGAAATACTTGTATTAAGAGTTATAAATAAAGATAACAAGTATGGTATAACACCATATTATCTACTTTATTTACTTTCACATAGTTTAACACATATTCAATCAAAAAATAAAATACTTATTGAAACAACATTGCCAAACATAGCAAATAGATGGTCTGAATTATACCTTCCTATTTCAAAAGATGAAAATGTTAGAACTGAAATAAATACAAAAATAAAATCTGTGATTGAAAGCAAATGGAATGCTGTTGAAAAATTAGAAAAAATAAAAAATGAATTGGGTGATTTGATAACATAAAAAGCCACTAACAAACACTAAAAGAAATTATCATAAAATCGGGTAAACAAAAAGAAATTGAAAAAGATATTAAAAATATACAGGTCTGGATTAGAAAAATAATTCTACAAATATTGTCGGAAATAAAAAATGAACCGGCTTAATTTAGAAACAGATAGACAACAAGAATTGTTTAAACAGTTGAGTTTCATAACAGGAATTCAACCGCAGGCTATTGAAAAGGATGCTTGGGCAACACTGAGAAGGCTTACAATGCTTTAAGGATGGCAATGACACTTCAGAAAGAACATGCCGATAAAGTAGAAATAAAAATATTCTTGCTTGCGGATGCCGTGTTTTGTGGCCTGCCAAATCAAAACACACCAAATGGTTTCTACAATATTGAGAGGATGTTGAAGTCCATCATCAGTCGTGGCGGGGAAGTGAAAAGTTGCGGTGGATGTTCGGAAGCCCGTGGAATAAGCGAACTTCAGTTTATTGACGGCGTGAGGTTGAGCAATATGAAAGAGTTTGCCCAATGGACAGTTGGGTGCGATAAAGTGTTGACCTTCTAACTATCCTGTCCATAAAGTCGATGATTTTTTAATTTAGTTTTTTTATTTAGAAACAGATAGTAGAATTTGAAGATAGACACTAACTATGATCAACAAAGTTTTTAAAAGCCGGCATTTTTTAATCTCGACACAGTTTATTGCCCTCATCGTTTTTGTATTGATAATATATGGGGCAATCGGGATAACGACCGATGACAATAATTTTGCAAAAATATTACGAAACACAAACCTCTCCAACCTTGTAATATGGTCGTATTGGTGGCCATTAATTATTGTTACGGCAATACTATTTGGCCGATTTTGGTGCAGTATATGCCCAATGGAACTCGTAACATCTTTTGCAGGGAAAATGGGGTTCAGGAAAAAACCAAACAAATTTTTGAGGTCGGGTTGGGTGATTACCCTGTTTTATGCTGCAATATTAATTATAGGGATACACACATTTGCCATTCACCGCATCCCGCAATATATGGCAATTTATATGATTATCCTGTTTGCCGTTGCATTTGTTGCGGGGTTGGTTTGGGAAAAGCGGACTTTTTGCACCTACATTTGCCCCATTGGACATTTGCTTGGATTGTATTCTTTGCTCTCTTTTAGTAAATTACGGGTAAAAGATGCTGATATTTGTAATAACTGCAAAACCAAAGATTGCATAAGTAAATCCAACCATTACAAGTATATTGGGCGTTCCTGTACATCAGAACTTTATCCGGCAAGAATTAAAGATAACCGAAACTGTATTTTATGTGGGCAGTGCCATAAATCCTGCACCAAAGACAATATTGCAATTCAAAAACGAAGATTTGCATCCGACTTGTTCACCGATATAAAACTCTCGTGGGCGGAAATAGCATTTTTTATGATTGTCAGCGGTTTTGTTATATATGAAATATTTGGTGAATGGAAAGTGAGTAAAAAGATTATAATGGCAATCCCCGATTGGGTTAATCATTCGCTAAATATTTCCGGCAACCCGGCTGGTACTGTAAAAGCAATTATTTTGTTTATTATCCTACCTTTTGCTTTCTATTTCATCCTGTCAATATTAAAAAAGGCAACCGCAAATGAAACCTGGAAAGAATCCCTTACACAACTGGTAATCGCTATTTTGCCGGTAACTGCAAGTATGCATTTACTTAAAGCCATTTTAAAAACCACATCACGGATACCATATTGGGATTTTGTATTTTCCGACCCAAAGGGGGTGGAAACCGCACAATTGCTAACTGATGCCCCCGAATTATTGAACAGGGGCATTTTATCTGCAATATCACCATACATTGGTATAATTGCGATATTATTATCTGTCGGTGGTTTGGTGCTATCGTTATTTATAATCCGAAACCAACGATATAAAAACAGGGCATCAAGGGTAATTTCGATTTTTGCGGTTCTTATATATTCGGGTATCTTTTTAATTATGCTGATTTCCTGGCGGATGTTTTACATTTCTTAAATTTTTTTGAGATGCTACTTTCTTTGATTCTGAAACAGGATTGATGCACGAGGGCAGATAAAACAACTAACCACTTAGGCACTTAGGCCACTCAGGGGCACTAAGTTTAAAACCCGTGAACGGTTATCTTTCGTATTAATATTACCCCCTCTTTGTTACAAGAAACTACAATTATTACCCCCTCTTTGTGCAAACATTGATAATATTACCTCCTCTTTGTTACAAGTAATTGTAATTATTACCCCCTCTTTGTTACAAATAATTTCTATATTTGCATCCTCTTTATTACAAAAAGCACATAAATGAACATACATCGAAAAGCATATCACAAACTATTGGCATGGAAAGAGTCAACCGACAGGAAGCCTTTGTTGTTGCGCGGGGCAAGACAGGTAGGGAAAACTTATTTGGTACGACAGTTTGCCAATGAGTTTCCCAATTATTTGGAGTTGAATATGGAGCGGGAAGCTGACCGCAATCTTTTTAAGATTGACGATGTTGAAAAAATCCTAAATGCAGCATACTTGCTCAAAGGGGTTTCCCCCTCCAATAAGCCCACTTTACTTTTCATCGATGAAATTCAGGAATCACCAAAAGCAATTCAGATGCTTAGGTATTTCTACGAGGAAAAACCAGACCTTTACGTTGTGGCCGCAGGTTCGTTACTGGAATTTGCATTAAGAAAAGTGCCAAGCTTTCCTGTTGGCCGGATTGAATATCTGTACCTCTACCCGCTCAATTTTGAAGAATATTTGGGCGCCATTCAACATAGTGGCGCCATAGATGCTTTGCAAAACATTCCCATACCGGATTATGCACATGATGTATTGCTTGGTTTATTTAATGATTATGCAATAATTGGCGGCATGCCGGAGGTTGTAAATAAATATGTCCAGCATAAAAATATTGCCGCACTTACAAAAATTTACAACCGGCTGTGGCAATCGTTCAAAGATGATGTAGAAAAATATGCCAAAAATGAGGAAGACAAAAAAATAATCAGACATGTTATAGAAACAGCGCCAAACGAAATTGACCGGATAAAATTTGAGGGGTTTGGCAATTCGAATTATCGCTCACGTGAAGTTGGAGAGGCATTGCGTGCACTGGATTTAGCGAAGATTATTCAGCTTATTTACCCTACCACAAGTTTATCGCCCCCCATCATTTCCGATTTAAAAAAGAGGCCACGTTTGCAGTTTATGGATACCGGTATGCTTAATCAAATATTGCTCCTGCAAGGTGAAATGATAACAATTAATGACCTGGATAATATTTATAGGGGTAAGATTATTGAGCATCTTGTGTGCCAGGAGCTTATTTCAATTCACGAGGAGCAATTCTATAAGCCTCATTTTTGGGTTCGGGAA
>JAOZRY010000874.1 GCA_029939965.1 Bacteroidales bacterium
AATTGAGGACATCATTAATTCTACTGTTGTTGGAGATTATTTTGTTAGCCTGGAATCTGAAGGAGCAAATATGTTTTTAACAAATTACATTGATCCGGACTTTCCATTTGATGATGACTATCTGCTGCCTTACCGTCATTTTGTAGCTTATGACAATATTGGTGCTGGAATAGGGGCATTAGATTTTTGCTTATCCCCAGATCATATTGATTACTACTGCTCTGATGATGGGATATTTTACATTATTGATGACCTTTGTCCATTCAGAAAAGAGTTTGCTTGTATTGCAATTGAAGCCGGGGCTATACCTGGTGTATATACTATGCACTCGTTAGTAATTACTTATGGCACACCCGTTAACAATTAATAAAATTGCTTCCCGGAAGATGTAAAGAAATTTTTCGGGAAGCATTCATTTCACTCACTCAATTAAAAATTTAAAACATGAAAAAAATAATTAATCTGATAACCCTCTTTGCCACAATAAGTTTGTTTGGCCAAACCACTTTTTTTACAAAATTTGATGATAACATAAACTACCGGCCAAGTGATATTCTTTATTTGTCGGATGGCAATATCTTATGCAGTACTTTATCATGGGCAGACCCATCAAACCCATCTACAAGCAATATTTATTTATTTAACGGATTTGGTGACACACTAAAATCCTGTACCTTTGAATCAACCACTGAATATTTCATCTCCCTGACCAGCATTATTGAGAA
The DNA here is from genome assembly GCA_029939965.1 of Bacteroidales bacterium. Taxonomy (GTDB): domain Bacteria; phylum Bacteroidota; class Bacteroidia; order Bacteroidales; family 4484-276; genus SABY01. The sequence continues at coordinate 726 of JAOZRY010000874.1, forward strand.
TGACGGGCAAATTTACGTTTTCGGATATGGTTATAGAGGGGATGCAACTTTTATCAGTATGAAAGTCTTCGACCTTGATATTAATGAAATTGCCGACTATGAACTCAAGTATAATGAGCCTATATTTAATGGTGGGATTGTTGGTGTGCTAAGGGCCCAGCAAATCGAATCAGGTTTTCTCTTGTGTGGTTCGGTTATGTCAAACATGATCGCAACCCCTTTTTATATGGAGATTTCTTTTGATGGTGAAGAAATTCGCTCTGCATTTGACTCACAGGTAATAGCACCGCTGGTTATATTTGATTTTTATAAAAAACCATACACAGACCAACTGTTTACTTTCGCTTCAACATTTGAAAATAGTGGCCCAATTCGGTTTCTATTTACCGAATATGACACTACAATGAGTGCCGTATTAGAAGCTGAAATATCAGATTATTTTAAAACATATTTTACCTGTGTCCCTGTTTCCAATGCTTTTAATACCACATTTTATGTGGCAGGCAATGAAAGGGATTCGGCGGCATTCTCTGAGGCAACACATTTTGGCATATACAAAATTAGCACAGAAGGAGTAGTACTTGATAAATACTTACATTACAATTTACAGGACACCAGTTCTCATGCAGCAATTTATAACTCATTTGATAAACACATTGATGATAACTTTATTTTGTGTACTTCGTTTAACGTAGGCTTTCCCTTCATTATTCAACAAGAGCCATCCTATATCATGCTCTACAAGTTTTCTCCTGAATTAGACCTGCTTTGGCAGCGCTATATCGGAGGGGAGGGTATGTATGAAGCATACGCCATGCGGACAACCCCAGAGGGTGGTATATTAGTAACCGGGTGCTTTAGTGAAACACCACCCAATGGATCAACAAAAAAAGAATTTTTCATTTTACAAACCGATGGCAACGGCTTGTTTACAGGTATGGACGATGACCAGGTTAAAATTACAAGTAGCGAAGCCATC
>JAOZRY010000198.1:0-5371 GCA_029939965.1 Bacteroidales bacterium
ACTGTTCGGCAAGTTGTCCACGGTAAATCGAGAGTAGGTTATCATGGTTCAGTGCATCGCTATATTCAATTCCCATTACCCTGTTCATTAACCCAATATCCAGAAATACAGTTTTGAACTTTCTCTCAGAAGCATTGATTTCCATTGGCATACCGGGGCTGGAAACAGCTTTTATTTTTGTTGCAATACGAGCCTTCAACAAACTTTCAAATGCTTTCTTAATGGTAGGGATGGTGTAATCCTTTGAAAAAGTGGTGTATTTTATTTGCTGGCCAACTTTTGCTGCCAAACCCGAAAATACTGTGTTCAGGCAATTTATATCCGTTTTTGGTTTATACTTGTTAAAATCCAATTTGTAAGTTTCGATGATTTCATCCTGTACTTCGGTGGCAGTTTTTATTGATTTTGTTTCCGAATAAACCTTTACACATTCAGGCATTCCACCAACCAACCAATAAGTTCGAAGTTGGCTGATAAGATAATTATGGATAGGTTCGGAAACATTGCTAATAGGTTGCCTGCAAAGTTCGGCAGCTTTATTGTTCCTCAGGGCAAGCAGAAATTCAGAAAAATCCATTGGAAAAACTTCCATCATTTGAATGCGTCCTACCGGAAAGGAGATTTCGCTATAAACAAATTCCAGTAAGGAGCCGGCTGCAATTACATGCAACCCGGGTTTCTTTTCATAAAAATAGCGCAACGACATAATTGCTCTGGGGCATATCTGTATTTCATCAAGAAAAACCAGCGATTCAGACTCTATAATATGTTGCCCCATTCTGATTTCAAGTTCCGAACAAATTTTTTCAGGGTCTAAATCCCCATCAAACAATGAAATTAAGTCTGGTTTTTCTTCAAAATCAACCTTTATTAGATTTTTAAATAATTCTTTGGCAAGGGATTCAACGAGCCATGTTTTGCCAACCTGCCTTGCACCCCTCAATAGTAAAGGCTTTCGCCTTTCTTTTGTAGCCCATTCTTTCAAATCCAAAATGATGTATCTATCCATTGAAATTTAGTTTTACAATGCAAAACTACATAAAATGTTTTAGTTTTCCAACCCAAATTATCAAATTGGGATTTAGTTTCCCAACCCAAATTCAATAAATGTGATTTAGTTATCCATTGTTCCTGGTTTGATTTATTTTCGATGGCATATCGTAACAGATAATGAAAATAGAGAAAATTTGTAATCAACATTAAATTTAAGGATATTTATTGACTGATAGTGAGTATTTCTAATATAATACCCCAAAAATACACTTCCATGAATTATTGTACATTTGCCGCCTCATAAAATAAATTAGTATGAAAGAATATCCGATTTTAACCCTGCCGGCACTTTTACAACAATCAGTAAAAAAGTATGGAAACCGGCCTGTAGTTGCCTTTGTTAACGAGACTCCTTTAACATATTCGGAATTTGAAAAGCGGAGGCAGTCGGTTACATATCTGCTCGAAAAAATGAAAATACAGCCTGGCGACCGTGTGGCTCTGTTGAGTACAAATATGCCAAACTGGGGAATTACCTATTTTGCCATTGCTTCAATGGGAGCGGTTGTGGTTCCTATACTTCCTGATTTTAGTGTGAATGAAATCGATAATGTATTGATCCATTCCGAATCTAAGGCCATTTTTGTTTCACAGGGATTGAAGTCGAAAATTGAGAATTTTAAGCAGGATACTTTACTACACCGCATACTGGTTGATGATTTTTCGATATTGGAAAGCAAGCGCCGGGGCATTCGGTTTAAAGAAGGAAAAGTGCCGGCCAAAGAATACCAGATTGCCGAAAATGATTTGGCTGTAATTATTTACACCTCCGGGACTACCGGAAAATCGAAAGGGGTAATGCTTACACACAAAAATCTTAGTTCTAATGCCGTTGCGAGCAGAGGCATACAGGAAATCAATTCCGGGGATAGGTTCTTGTCGGTGCTACCTTTGTCGCATACTTACGAAAATACCATCGGGTTTATCTTACCAATTATTTGCGGCGCAAGCATTTTTTATATTAAAAAACCTCCTACACCAGCAGTTTTGCTCCCTGCATTAAAAACAGTGAGGCCTACATTGATGCTGACAGTTCCATTGATTATCGAGAAAATATACAGAAATAAAGTATTACCTTCATTCACTAAGAGTAAATTGACCAAGACGTTGTACGCCATTCCCACATTGCGCAAAAAGTTTAATCAATTGGCCGGGAAAAAGCTCATGCGGACATTTGGCGGTGAATTGAAATTTTTTGGGATTGGCGGAGCCAAACTCGATAAAACAGTGGAGAAATTCCTGCGTGAAGCTAAGTTTCCTTACGCCATTGGGTACGGGCTTACCGAAACATCGCCCCTGCTTGCAGGTGTTAATGCCGAAAATACAAGGTTGCAATCAACGGGCTCGCCACTTGAAGGCGTTACTCTAAAAATTAACAATCCGGGAAAACTGACCGGCGAAGGCGAAATTTGGGCAAAAGGGCCAAGTATAATGAAGGGTTACTACAAAGAGCCTGGGCTAACGAGTGAAGTAATGACAGAAGATGGCTGGTTTAAAACAGGGGATTTGGGGATACTTGACGAAACCAACTACCTATACATTCGCGGGCGTAGCAAAAGTGTGATTATTGGATCGGGGGGCGAGAATATTTTCCCTGAAGACATCGAGTCGGTCATCAATAATTTTAAACATGTTGCCGAATCGTTGGTAATTCAGCAAAAGGGAAAATTAGTAGCCATGGTTCATTTTAACCGTGCGGAGATTGAAGATAAGTACCAGGACTTGAAAGGTGAATTATCGGAGTTTATTGAAGAAAAATGCGTAGAGTTAAGCAAAGAATTACATGAATATGTAAATGTACGAGTAAACAAATTCTCAAAAATCCAGCTTGTTACAGTCCATAAAGAGGAATTTAATAAAACAGCCACCAAAAAGATAAAGCGGTTTATGTATGCATAAGTGTCGGCCTGAATGGAACGATCAGGTTTTGAAGAGGATTGATATATTCTTTAACTAGTGTGTGCCAGAAAACGCCGATATCTTCGTTGGACAGTTATTTACAAAAGTAAATTCCTTGATTTTCAATACTTCGTCCGCCTCGATCTCAGCGATTTATGATACCCGCTTCCTCAAAAATTGAGTTTTCTTGCAGACACTAACTACCTTCACATTATAAATTACGCCACAGTTATCCCGAAGTTGTATAAAATATATACTGGGTTTATATGGCATAAGATTTAGAACTCCTTACTTACCGTAAACTATATTGACGCAATACCAGCGTCTTTTATTATAAATTGTGTTACCCTGTGCTTTAGCGCGGGGTTAAACAATATTTGCTCCCACTTCTTCCTCTCTTCCGCCAATCGCTACGCGATTGGCGGAAGAGAGGAGGAAACACTTTTTTTTTAAATCCCCGCTCTAAAGAACGGGGCAATTGAACACTGTTTCATTTTTACGAATTATGAAATGCGACAATTCTATTTTACGAATGAAAAGGCATAACAGATTGATTTATAGAGCTAAGGTAAGGATTTCTAAGATTAAAGTAATGATTTCCGCCGCCACGCTCTTCTTCGATATATTCTTGTCCATAAATCTGACCCTATGGTATTAAAAATACGATAAATATAAGAGCCGTCAAAAGGTAGCGAAATGCAAACCTGTCCATTGCCTGGGACAGGAAATGCTTTGATCTATAGTAAGTGTTTTTAGAAACTATACCAAAAGTAAGATCATTACAAACCCTAAAGTAAATTCTGCTGCTGAGGCCCATGGATTTACATTTACTTCTAAAAGTGCCGGAAAGTGAAAATACTTCTCGAAAACACCTTCATGAAAGTCGATACTTTGTGAAGATGAAATATTTCAAAAAGCCCCGATACTTACCGGTTTGCCCTGTTCAAGTGTGTCTTTGCTGATGTAAAGTTCATAGTCTTTAATCCTTCTACAACACTATTCTGCCGGGTTAGGTAATTAATTATAACTTTGCGCCTCGAAAAATTTATCATATTAATACATAATAGAAATGAGCCTTAAATGTGGGATTATCGGAATAACAAATGTTGGAAAAACAGCCATTTTCAACTGCATATCCAAAACCAAAGCCGAAGTAACAAACTTTGCATTCAGTACCAATAAATCTAATTTGGGAATGATTGATGTTCCTGATGAGCGATTGCTCAATATTGATGCAATTATCAAATCGGCGCGTGTAGTACTTACAACTGTTGATATTGTAGATATACCCGGACTTGCCAAAGGTTCGAGCCATGGCGAAGGTGTTGGTAATAAATTTCTTGCCGACATTCAGCAAACCGATGCTATAATACATGTGTTGAGATGTTTTGACGATGAAAACCTACCCCACATCGAAGGTTCTGTTGACCCGGTAAGGGATATCGAAATAGTTGACCTTGAACTGCAAGTGCGCGATCTTGACCTCGTGCAACGCAAGATTCAGCGTATGGAAAAGTTGGCCAAATCGGGCGATAAAGAAATTAAACGTCAGATTGGAATTCTGGAAGAGTTGGCTGAACATTTAGAAAATATGAAAAATGTACGCGATTTTGAGGTTGATCCCAAAGACAAAATTGCCATTATCGATGATATGTATCTGCTCACCGCTAAACCCATTATGTACGTTTGCAATGTGGATGATGATTCGGCAACCGACGGAAACAACTATTCTGAAGTTGTAAAGGAAGCTTTAAAGAATATTGAAACAGAGGTAATTGTAATTGCAGGAGAGCTGGAAGCAGAAATTGCCGAGCTGGAGGATGAAGCAGACAGAAAAGAATTTTTGGGCGATGCCGGACTTACCGAACCCGGAGTAAATAAAATGATAAGGTCGGCATACTCACTTTTAAACCTGGAATCGTTTTTTACAGCAGGCCCCAAAGAGGTTAGAGCATGGACCGTAAAAAAAGGATCTACAGCCCCAATGGCAGCAGGCGTTATTCACAGCGATCTTGAGCGTGGTTTTATCCGTGCCGAGGTTACCAAATATGACGATTTTATAAAATATGGTTCAGAGCAAGCATGCAAAGAAGTCGGCAAATTCCACATCGAAGGCAAGAATTATATTGTAAAGGACGGTGATATGCTGAATATAAGGTTTAATGTTTAGGGATTTACCATAGACCTTAGCTGCTCATATTTTTAAGAGTTATTTTGCATCAGTGAATATCTTTGTCAAAGGAATTATTTTACCAAAATGAAAGTCATCCGATGAATCTGCTTAGGCAGTAGCCTGTATTTTTGAACTTTCGCACAACTGATTAAAACAACTCATCGGATGACTAAAACCAAAACCTACGAAGTAAGTCATCCGATGAATCTGCTTAGGCAGTAGCCTGTATTTTTGAACTTTCGCACA
>JAOZRY010000198.1:5471-6203 GCA_029939965.1 Bacteroidales bacterium
ACTGATTAAAACAACTCATCGGATGACTGAACAATATTTACTGAGGGTCGTATTACCCGACACAGTCCTTTATTCTGTAATAAAATCCAAATAATTCTCTTTGTTGATCACGATAAATCCGGCATTGGGGTAAGCTTTTCGCCAAAGTGATGGAACTTTATAAAATTTAGACTGCAAAGTTAATTCTTATTGCTCGTAACCAGAAATTGAACTTTAGTTCGCTATCCTTATTCCAGAAATACCGTTTTACCTCAAATAACTCCTTCTCACTTAATGGGATTAAAATTAAATAGAAGGAATTATTGATGCTTTCATTATTATAGGCAAATAAATTACCAGAGAGTCGATTGCTAAGTTCTTTGTTATCAGACAAACACTAAGTTTCCTTTACGATATCTTTATCGAAAGAGAATCCTAAATTCATGAAAAATGTTTGCATTAAACCCATCAAATTTGCAATATATAAACTTTTTAAAGGTAATAATTTTCCAACATCCTTGCCTTACATCAATACATATTTTAGGGTTCTACTACCATTCTCGTGGTAAACAATGATACTGTTGTTCTGATAAATGAATGAAATGCGACAAGGAGGCAATGCGATAATGAGAGAAGCATTTAATCATTAAAATAATGAACCATTGAACCATTGAACCATTGAATCATTTTAGCATTGAACCATTGAATCATTTTAGCATTGAATCATTTTAGCATTGAATCATTTTAGCATTG
>JAOZRY010000199.1 GCA_029939965.1 Bacteroidales bacterium
TAATTGATAAGTTGATGCATGGGTTTTGTTAAAGTTTCATACTAACTTGAAATAACCCACGATAATTAATGGTTATCTAAATCTTAATTTTAAAAACTCAAAATAATATGTCGATTATTAAAACAGTAAAACCCGAAGATGCTACCGGTAAACTTGCCGAAGTTTTTAAAGGGTTTAAAGAGATGATGGGATTTGTTCCCAACGCATTTACCATCCGTTCGGCCAGCCCCGAACAAGTTGTGCAACAGGCAAATTTCCTGAGCTATTATTGGAATCACGAAACACTCTCGCACCAGTTGCTTGCATTTATCCGCCTTCTGGTTTCTGATGTGCATCATTGCGATTATTGCATTAATCTGAATATAGGAATGCTGATGCAAGCCGGAATAAGTAAGGAAAATATTGATGCAGCAAAAGCAAGTGCAGACAATATTCCATTGGAGGAAAAAGAAAAAGAGTTGGTTAAGTTTGTTTTAAAAGTAGTGAACGATTCCCGTTCGACGACTGCCGATGATATGGAAAAACTGAGAACTCTTGGTTGGACTGATAAAGATATTCTGGATGCAACAAACCATGGAACCACGCAGGTATCGAGCGATATGATTTTTAATGCATTCAAAATAGATGCGGATTAATAGCTTGAAACGATTTTTCTCCACAAGAGCCTATTCAATAAAATGAGTAGGTTTTTTTTTGATTCTTGATATCTTTTCAATCTACCATCAATCTTTTTCAATCTCTTTTCCGGCTCGTCGGGGTTTGGTAGTGTAAATTTGTTTTGTTTGAATATCAGCAAAATCCAATCCTTAAAATATGGAGTCTATTATCCATCAATTCTAAACCATCTAAATCATCCTGATTTATTTGTTTCGTAACAATGCCTTTATGCAAACCTCATAATTTATTCTCCAATTTCTATTATCGAAATACCTACATGAAAACTCTTTTATCTATTTTAAAAAAATGAAACAACAAACAATATTGGTTGTTGACGATAAGCCAAACAACTTGAAAATAATAGTTGATTCTTGAAACGATTACTTTCTTGAATTTGAGATCGGAGAATTCTAACTTTTCAACTCCGTTATTTCATTCTCAAAAGTGATAAGTGTTTTTGCTCCATGGTCGTTTTCTATTTGTATTTGGCCACCCAGGCTATGTCCAACAATGCCTTGTATTAGTTCAAAACCAACACCCGACTTACCAAAATCTCCATCCAGCATTTGCTGTGGGTAGCCGGGTCCGTTGTCGCAATAACAAATTTGTACATCATTTTTATTGCTTGAAATTTCAACAGTTACTCTGGCTTTTTCCAGGCCTGAAATTGCATATTTTATTGTGTTTGTTGCCAACTCATTTAGTACCAAAGTTAAATAATGTGCCTGATTGCTGTTTAAATGCACTTTGGAGTCGCCAACCTGCAGGTCGATTTTTGTAGGTAAAGGTAAATTTCGGAATGATACGATAATTACCTGTCGGCAAAGCTCGCTCAGTTTTATTGGTTGCCATCCGCCACTCGAAAGCAAACTATGCACTGTTGCAAGTCCCCTTATTCGCTTTTCCAAATCATCAATAACAGATAATTGGGGCAATCCTTTCGTAGCGGCGTGGTCGTGCTCTTTGTGAAGTATTGCAATAATGGCGGAGAGGTTGTTCTTTACACGGTGGTTTACTTCGCGCAACAGCACTTCCTGAGTTTCAGCATATTTTTGCAATTTGTTTTCAGTTTTCTTTTGCTCTGTGATATCGGTAACAATTCCAAGAATTGCTTTTGATCCTTCAAAATCTATTAGTTTAGAATTTATTATTGCATTAATCCTATTGCCGGTTTTTGAAATTAGTATATATTCATAAGGTGCAATATCTTTACCGCTCCGATGATTTTTGAAACTTCTTTCTAATAAATCAAGATATTCAGGAGCAATAAGGTATCGAAAGTTAAAATCTTTGGAATAAAACTCCTTTTCGGAATATCCCATTAACTGAGTGCATTTTATATTTGCATATTTTATCCTTCCACCCTGATTAATAAAAATCATATTGGGGGATTGTTCGGCAAAACTTTTAAATTTATCTTCACTGGTTTTTATTTTTTCAACAGCTTGTGCCCTAAAAATTGCCGAGCCAAGTTGTGCGGCAAGTGATTCGAGTGCTATACGCGAATTTGCTGATATTTCGTTATGCGTATGTGAGGCAACATTTAATGCGGCTATAGTTTCTTCTTTAAATCTTATCGGAATAGTGGCAAATGCTTTTATCCCTACTTTTTTTGGAATAGCATCTTTTATTTGATGTAGAAATTCAGAAGAATCTTGATACACAGGTTTTCCCTGGTTAATTAGCTTTACGTTTGGTGATTCGGCATCATAGTATGAAACAGACTCTGCAAAATCAGGGTTCAATCCATTTTGATACTTCAAATTGATTGCACCTGTAATTTCGTCAACAAGATATATTCCACCACTATCAACACTATTTAATTGCATGCAAAGGCCGAGCAGCGACTGCATTATAAAATCGAGACTGTTGCTGCCACTTGCAATTACTGCCATTTCATGCTGGATGCGTAAATTATCTTCCGTTTGCTTGCGTTCGGAAATATCCACACCAATGCTCATTAATCCGTTAATTTTCCCTGCATTATTATATGTAATATTATTGCTCCAGCTAATTATTCTTTCCTCTCCACTTTTTGTTAAAATAGGGTTTTCAAACTGGGAATTGTCAGTTTTTGAATCTATCTTTTTATTAAAAGCTGTTTGTATAGATTGTGTATATAATGGTGGGGTAAAAATTTCGAACCAGTTTTTATCTATAATTTCTTCTTTGGTATATCCGGTTAATTGTTCGGCATGTTTGTTAAATGTTTTAATGTTGGCATCGGTATCTAAAGTAACAACAATAGAATTAGCCGTTTCAAGCAGGTTTTCGGCAAATTCTTTTGATGTTTTTAATTGTTCTTCTGCTATTTTGCGTTCGGTTATATCCCTTCCTATTCCACAAGTATATGCTGGTTCTCCTTTACTGTTTTTGATTATAGAGCCTGATAATTCATAAGGAATATGCCGCCCATTTTTGGTAACCAAAGTTACTTCATCTCTGGCATTCTCCTTCACAATACCAGTTAATATTGCTTTCTTATCTTCTTTCCTAAAAAAATCAGTGATTGTCATCGATGATATTTCTTTGTTACTATACCCCGAAACGACCTTAAGCCTGTTATTCCATCTAATAAATTTTCCTTCCATATCAACAATAGCAAAATTATCGTACAGGCTGTTCAATGCATTCTCACTAAATTCCTTTTCTTCTCTCAACTCTTTCAGTATTTTATTTCTCTCAATAAATTGAGCCAAATCATTGGCGGCAACCTTTAAGTAATTTTGCTCCGCCGTGTCCCATTCTCTATCCGAAATGCAATTATCAAAACCAATAAACCCGACAAATTTATTTTCTGAAATTATCGGAATAATCAGAATTGCTTTTATGTCTTCAAGTTCGAGAAATTCTTTTTCGCTTTTTGGGAAATCTCTAACTTTACCTACTATTATTTTACCTTTCGATAATGCAATATACCATCTTCCAAGAATTTCATCATATATCAGGCTTTGAAGGTCGGGGTTATCAATTTCGGGTTTAATTCCTTCTGCACAATATTCTGCTTTTTGGCTTACCAGGGCTTCGCCGGTTTTGCTTGTGTGATTGATAAAAATATATGTGCGGCTTGCATTTGATGCAGCACCAAGAATGTTCACAAATTGTTGAAAAACATTTTTTTGATTGGTTGTGGCGAGAATTTCTTTTGCTTCATTAAGTGCAAAGAGGTAATTTTCGCGTTGGAGCAATTCCAGTTCCACCTGTTTACGATATGTAATATCGCGGGCAATGCCCAACACTCCAATCAATTGCCCTTCCGTATTATTTATGGGTGTTTTAATGGTTTCAAGAATTTCACGATGTCCATCAACTGCAAATACAATTTCTTCTTCATTTGTTGTTGGTTTGCCGGCAGCAATAGCATCTTTGTCTTTCTGACGTAGAAAATCTGCCAGTTCTTTATCAACTAAATCATAATCTGTTTTTCCGCAAATATCGGTAACTGTTGTGCCAAATAAAGATTCTACTCTGGGATTACAAGTAAGATAAGCGCCCTTCGTGTCTTTCATCCACACCAGGTCAGGGATTGCTCCTATTACCGTTTGTAAGAGTGCTTTGCTTTCGTATAACGCATTTTCGGTTTGCTTGCGTTCGGTGATATCAGTATATTGTTCAATACGTCCATTTTTATAAAGCCCTGTACGAATCGGCTGACTCCAATGACTTAGCCAACGCTCTTTATGGTTGTTTTGAGGCAAAACATGACATTCAAAATTTTCTATATAATTATTGTCATCATAGGTAGCAAATACTCTTTTTTTAAAAGTGGCAGGGTCTTCGAAAATGTTTTTGATTTTTGATTTAATAAGTTGTCGTTTATCTTCACCAATCACATTTCCCCTTTTTATCCCAAAATATTCTTCCATTGCTTTATTTATCCACGCAACCTTAAAATCAGAGTCCAGAATAATAATTCCAACCGCAGAAGTATCAAGTACATCATCAATAAGCGACCGGTATTTTTCTTCACTTTTCTTTAATGATTTCTCCGCTTTTTTCCGTTCGGTAATATCTTGTACTGTTCCAATGGAATGAACAGGCTCATCGTTTTCGTTAAAAAATGCAATTTCGGTGGTGGCATCTAACAGCGTGTTTAATTTGTTTTTGGTTTCAGTTAATTCTATTGTTCTTTTCAGGACGGTTTTTTCTAACAGTTTTTTTTCAGTCCGTAGATTATCTTCAGCTTTTTTAATTCTAAGCATTGCATTTACCTGTGCTGTAATTTCTGTCGGGTCGAAAGGTCTGGAAAGAAAAGCATCGGCACCTGATTTAAGCCCTAACACCCTGCTGTTGGTGTCTTTTAGAATTCGTGAAACCAGTATAATGGGAATGTTTCTGGTTTGTTTGTTGGCTTTTAGTTTTTCGCAAATTTCATAACCATCCATCTCTGGCATTATAATACTAAGAATGATGGTGTCGGGCAGCTCGTTTTGTGCAATTTTTATTCCTTCTACCCCCGATTGGGCAGTTAGCACCCTGCAATTGGCGATTGATTTTTTAAGTAATTCTCTATCCACGATAAGGGATCTTTTATCATAGTCAATAACAAGTATTTTATTCATAGCATTGATTCTTAAAGGTTTTAATCATCTTTTTTTTTGGTTTTCTGAATCATCGCTATTGTAGCCAATTCCTATTTGTGGTGGAGTGCCGCCGTATTTAATCGCATTGCTCAAATAGTTTGTCCAAACTTCTTCTACCCATGATATATAACCTACGGCGGCAGGCCATATTTTGGGGAGCGTAATTGTTGCGTTGCTTTTTTCGATCATCGGTAATAAACTATTAATTATTTCGGCAACAATGTTTTGCATGGTTAGCTCTTTTGTTTGAATATTGGATTTTCGTACACTTGCAAACAGGAGTAAGCTATTGATAATTTGTTGGATTTTTTTACTGCAATTTATGATTATAGTAATATAATTCTCAATTTCATCTTTGGAGAGATTAGGATAGTCTTCGTGCAGTAAATTTGCAAATCCCATTATATTCCCCAAAGGAGTTTTAAGGTCGTGATCTACTGTGTGCGAAAAGGAATCTAATTCTTCGTTATGATCAAGGAGTTGAAGGTTTTGTTGGTGAATGGCTAACTCTTGCTCTTTTATTTTCTTTTCAGCAAGAACAATATCTGCTTGTTTTTTTATAATCGAAAGTAAATTTTCTTTGCGGAGTGGTTTAACTATATATCCCTCAACTTGTAGTTTGATAGATTCTAACAGATAATTGGTATCAGTATAAGCTGTCATCATAATAATCTTTGCCTTTGGATCGGTTTGCTTTAGTTTTTCAGCCATTTGCAATCCACTCATTCCCGGCATTCGTATATCGGAAATCACCAAATCAGGTTTATGTTTTTCGTAAAGGTCAAGAGCTTCATTTGCATTTTTCATGGTTTTAAAGTTTTGTTAAAGTTCCCCCAAAACGCTTGGGGCAAGGAAGCAAAACAATGTAGTTCTCATAATAGTAAAAATCATAAAATTAGCATTGTTTTGTCAACAAAGTAATGATTGTTTTTTACAATTAGTTCAAA
>JAOZRY010000200.1 GCA_029939965.1 Bacteroidales bacterium
CCGGGAATATGAGTAACTGAAATCTATTTCTGCTCCAAAGCTTCCCGTATCTTATTTTCAACCAGATTAATTAAATCAGTGTTAGAGTATCCGTCTCTTTCGATGGGTTCTAACGCTGTGAATCTTAGTTTTTTTCCGATACAAAGCGGGAAATATCCTCGTTTATGGAGTTTGTAATTGTCGTGAACAACAAAAGGTACAATTAGGGCGGAAGGTGCTGCTTCGAGCAATGTTTTAATTCCGCCCGGTTTGAAACGTCTCAGTCCTCCGGTTTTGTTGCGAGTGCCCTCGGGGAAAATACACACCGAGTAGTTATTTTGCTCAACTACTTCCCCAAGCTTCTTAATTACTTTAATGGATTGCTCACGGTTTTTTCGGTCGATTAAAACTGAGCCACCTTTCCTGAGGTTATAAGAAATGCTGGGGAGACCTTTACCCAATTCTTTTTTTGAAATAAATTTAACATGATGTTTTCTTAAACTCCATACAAGGGCAGGAGTATCGAACATGCTCTGGTGATTGGAAATAATTAGCAGCGACCTGTTTACAGGTAATTTATCAATACCATAAAATGAAGCGCGACAAAACAAAGTGTAAAAATTTTGAACTAAAAAATAATTTAGAATGTCAACAGATTTTTTTTGAGCTTCACTCCCAAAGATATTATAGGCAATTACCTGAATAGGATGAAAAATTAATAAAAGAAGGCCGAAAATGATATAGTGAATCAGACTAAGGAAGTATTCCAAAATTAATTTCATGTGTTAAAAAATGTTTTTGTGAACTACAAATAAACCAAAAATCTTTGAAACAACAATCCGCACCAGTATTATGAATGTTTGTAGTTAACTATTAGTAATTTGTGGGGTTTAATTATATTAATAATATCTTTAATGAAAGCCTTTAACTAACAACAAATTAAATCCTTACTCAACAATTACTCCCTGGTTTTATGAGTATGTACACAGGGGCTTCTAAAAAACTTTTTTAGCAATTTGTTGAATGTTATCGGAAATCCCGATGGTGAAATAATGAAGTGCAGACACACCATATTTTTTTAGTTCCAACGACTGATTTACCGTCCACTCAACACCAAGATCAAAAGCTTGCTGGTCGTTGTTGCATTTTCGGAGTTCGCTTGCCAGCTCTTCCGGGATATCAATATAAAAAACCAGAGGCAGCGATTTCATGTCGGCAAGTCGGGTAATAGGTTTTAATCCGGGAATAATGGGTACTGTTATTCCGGCTTCTCTACATTTGTTCACAAAGTTGAAATATTTTTTATTATCAAAAAACATTTGCGTAACGATATAATCGGCACCGGCATTCACTTTTTCTTTAAGGTATTGCAAATCCACATCCATGTTGGCTGCTTCGAAATGTTTTTCGGGATAACCTGCCACACCTACCGAAAAGTCGGTTGCGGTTGTATTGCGAAGTTCTTCTTCCAGATACTTGCCCTTGTTGAGATCTGAAATCTGTTTTACCAAATCAATTGCAAATGCATGTCCATCTTTTTCGGGCCTGAAAAAGCGTTGGGTTAATGGTGGGTCGCCTCTGAGTATCAGCACGTTTTTAACACCCAAAAAATGGAGATCGATAAGTGCATACTCGGTTTCTGATCTGGTAAAACCACCACAAATTAGGTGTGGAACAACTTCGAGATGAGGATATTTGCATTTAATTGCTGCTGCAATGGCAACTGTTCCGGGGCGTTTGCGTATAGTTTTTTTTTGCAACAGGCCATTACCCAGTTTTTTATAAACCACCTCCTGCTGGTGATATGTAATATTTACATTGATAGGCTCATATTGAATAAGCGGATCAATAACATCATACACCGAGTTTATATTACCGCCCTTCATTGGGGGTAATAATTCGAAAGAGAATAAGGGTGTTTTTGTATTTTGAAGCTTTTCGATAATTTTCATAGTTTACTAATTGTTTGAATCAAGTGGGCAAATTTAACTTGATTAATTCATAAAATCATCGAATTTAAAAACTAATTGACAATAAACTAAAACATTCATCAAGAACAATCAATCCTTGGGTAATGGTAGCTTTAGCCGCATTAATGTTCCGGTATTTTCGGAAGAGACGATTTCGATGAATCCTCCCATTTCTTTTGCAATTCCGAGCGAAATTGAAAGCCCTAAGCCGGTACCTTTCCCGATTTCTTTTGTAGTGAAAAAGGGAAGAAAAATTTTTGTCTTGCTTGCATCAGGAACACCTGTGCCGTTATCTTCTACTTCGATGTTAATAAAACCTTTGGTAGTATAACTTCTTACTATCATTTTTTTATGAAACTCTGTGCTGAGTTTTCCGGCTTTTTCTTCGATGGCATCTTTGGCATTATTAAAAAAGTTTACAATAACTTGTTCAAATTTATAGGGGTTTCCCTGTATTTCGGGAGTTTCTAAATTAAGGTCGAACTGCACATCAATTCTTCGATTGGAGAATTTGGTTCTGGCCAGTGAAAAAGCATTTTCGATACGGGTATTTACATCGAACCACTCCATAATATGTTCTTGTTGCCCACGAGAAAAATTACTTATTTCGCTAATAATAAACTTAATCCTTTTTATACCCTCAAAAATATCTTTGGCCGATGATGCAACAAATTTATTGTCGATACTCTCTTCAAAACTTTCTATTTGAAGACCTTCATTAACCAGCGAAATATTTTGCAGTGGTTGTTTTATTTCATGTGCAATACCAGCAGCAAGCTCCCCAAGTGCTGTAAGGCTCGATTGATGAACAATGATTTGTTGTTGTTCTTTTTCTTTTCGAAGTGCTTCGGTAATCTTTACTTCCAGTTGGCGGTTGAGTCGTTTCTTGGTTCTATAGCGGTAATAAACAATAAATGCCAGAAACAGTACAACCACAATGGCAAGTAAAAGATAAAACTGGTTGGCTCTGAGCCTGTCGATTGAGGAACTTTGCTCCAAAATTTCTTTTTCCTTTTTTTCAACTTCATATACGATTTGTATGTTTTTGATCTGCTTGCTTTTTTCCATGTTGAGCAAACTATCTTTTAAAACCGACATTTTTTTATAGTATTCGAGTGCCTGGAAATAATCATTCTCCGTTTCATACCATATCGAAAGCGAGTTATAAACATCACTAATTAACTGTTTCGAATCTATTATGGTGGCAATATTGAGTGCCTGTATCAGATAATCGTAGCTTTTTTTAGAATACCCTTGTTTTAAATAAACATCTCCGAGGTTCATCATTGCTGATGCCATCGACTGACGATGGTTAATTTGTTTTGAGATTTCCAAACCTTTGTGAAAATAATCTACAGCTATTTCATAATCTTTTCGAGAATTGTAAACCACTCCAAGGTTTGAATAGATCAGGCCAATATTTCGCTTGTCATCGAGTTGGATTTTGATGCTCAGGGCTTTGTTAAAATACTGAATAGCCTGATTATAATATTCCAGTTCCATACTTGCAACACCCATATTAATCAGGGTGGTAGCTAATGAATTTGTATCTTTAAGTTGTTCCGAAATATTTAAAGCTTTATGGTAATATTCAAGGGCTATTGTGTATTCTGACATGTTGGTGTATATGTTTCCGATATTTCGGTTCGAAATAGCTATACCTTTGATATTAACAGTTTCTTCGTTTATTTTGAGTTGTTGGAGGTGATTTTCAAGAGCAAGAGAATAGTTTCCAAGTCGATTGTAAATTACCCCAAGGTTGTTATAACTCGCAGCAAGCCCGTTAATATTATCAGCTTCAATATTATTTTTGAGCACGATGTTGTAATACCTAAGTGCATTTTTAAAATCACTTTGCCAGAAAAATAATGTGCCTACATGTTTTGCCGCTTTTGCAATCAACAATTTGTCTTCGGCTTCTCCGGCTATTTCCAGAGCCAGCATACCATTTGCCATTGCTTCATCAGGCGAAGTATAAACCTGCTTGCGTGAGAGCAGTATTATTGTTTCAACTTTGGCAGTATTACTTGAGAAATGGTTTTTTGCCACCACCTTTTTCAAACTGTCGATTTCGGTTCCTTCCGAAAATAGTGCGACTGAAACAAATAAAAATAATAGTAGAATTTTTGGAGTCATAAAACAAAACTGTGAAACCTCTGTAAAACAGAATATTTCACAAATTTACAAAAGTTCGATTAAAATATGGAGAGGATGCATTGAAAAGAAACATTTATCTTTGCGAAGATTAAAGATAATTTTGTTATCCAATAAAAAAGATAAAATCATGGCAGGAGTAAATCGAGTAATATTAATTGGCAATCTGGGCAAAGACCAGGAAGTAATGACCCTTGACAACGGAGTAAAGTTTGCAAATATTAATGTTGCAACCAACGAAAGTTACAAAGATAAAGAAGGAAACTGGGTAGAGCAAACCGAATGGCATAGAGTAGTTCTTTGGCGATGGTTAGCCGAAAAGAATCTTATTAAGGGTGATCAGGTTTACATAGAAGGGAAATTAAGAACCAGATCGTGGGACGACAAGGATGGAAACAAGCGATATACAACCGAGGTTGTTGCTGAAAAGCTTACAAGGATTTCGTCGAGGGGCGATCAACAAGGAGGCTACAACAACCCACCACCACCTACAGCACCCGATTACATTCAAAAGCAGTCTTCAGTTGCTAACGACACTCCACAGGGTGATAAGCAGGATACAAAGGAAGTAGAATCGCCGGCAAATGATCAACCAGGCGATGATCTCCCGTTCTGATTATCTGCAAATTAAACAATAAAATAAATTGTTTATTTGTATGGTGTTGGTAAACAAAAAATATAATTTTGTAGCCGCTTGCTAAGAAAAAAATGTTGAATTAATTTCAGTAAATTTTGGAAAATACCAATGTCCTCTCTTATTATCAGGAAGTGTTCCTATTTGCTGATGCCTTTTTTAATCCAATAGATTTTCCGGTTATTGCCGGCATATTTGTTATGCTGATTCTTATTGTATTCTCGGCATTGATTTCGGGTTCCGAGATTGCTTTTTTTTCGCTTTCACCGATGCATATTAAGCAATTACGATCCGAAAAAAACAGCTCCAACAATCTGATTATTTCACTTCTCGAACGCCCCAAAAGATTATTGGCAACCATTTTAATTGCAAATAATTTTGTTAATGTCGCCATCGTAATTATTTCCACATTTATAGTTGCAAAACTTTTTAATCTTGGCCTGTATCCTGTGTTATCGTTTGTAATTCAAGTAATTGTTGTTACATCGCTATTACTTATTTTTGGTGAAATTATGCCAAAAATTCTGGCATCGGCAAAGCCTTTAAGTTTTGCGCTTTTTATGGCAAGGCCGTTAAGAAACCTAAACACCGTATTTTATCCACTGAGTAATATTTTGGAAAAAAGCACTTTATTTTTAGATAAACGAATAATGCGAAAAGGTTCTCAACTTTCGATGAGCGAGCTATCCGAAGCCATCGAACTTACATCTGATGACGATACACCCGAAGAAGATAGGAAAATACTTAAAGGTATCGTTAAATTTGGCGACATCGATGTTAAGGAAATCATGAAACCCAGAATTGACGTAATAGCAGTTGATATTAATACTTCTTATTCAGAGCTTTTGAAAATAATCCTTGAAGCAAGGTATTCGCGAATTCCGGTGTTTACCGAAAGGTTTGATAATATAACCGGGATGTTGTATGTTAAAGATCTTTTGCCACATTTAAATAAATCGCCCAAATTTGAATGGGCCAAATTGCTCCGGCCTGCTTTTTTTGTTCCCGAGAACAAAAAAATCAATGACCTTTTACAAAACTTTCAAGAAAAAAAAATACACCTCGCTATTGTTGTAGATGAGTATGGCGGCACATCCGGTATAGTTACTCTCGAAGATATTATCGAAGAAATTGTAGGTGATATTTCTGATGAATTTGGCCCTGAAGAAGATGAAATATCATTTACAAAACTTGATGATAATAACTATTTGTTTGAAGGGAAAACCCTGCTCAACGATTTTTTGAAAGTCCTGGAAATTGAAGATAAAGTTTTTGATGAAATAAAAGGAGACTCAGAAACACTTGCCGGTTTGATTTTGGAGATAGAAGGAAGAATACCCCCGATAAATGCATGCACTAAATTTCAGAATTTTGAGTTTAAAACAAAAAAGGTTACAGCCCGCAGGATTGAAGAAATTCTTGTTAAAATTCTGAAATAAAAT
>JAOZRY010000875.1 GCA_029939965.1 Bacteroidales bacterium
TTTATTGAAGCAATATTTAGTGAAATAGGTCACCAGCTTTAACACATCTTCCACTGTAGTTTTACATTTTAAAAATTACAAAAAAGTGCACTGCCTTTTCGCGATAAGCTGTAATTTGATACATTTGTTGCGGATGAATGTAAAAAATTATATCGCAGTTGTAATCGTTGTTTTTTATCTCGGCCTTCTTGGATATTTGTATTTTGGCTTTGGGCAAGGAACAACCTATCCCGCAAAACCGATTAGTATTATTGTTCATTCAAAGCCAGGTTCAGCCATTGATTACATGGCTCGGAAAGTGGCCGAAATAGCACGTAAATACAGCGATGTGGCCTTTGTTGTGGAGAATCGTTCGGGCACGCAAGGGTTGGTTGCCATGCAGCATGTGCTGGATATGAAGGCCGATGGCTACACTTTGCTGGGTGTTACCAAATCCTTTCTATCAACCGTGATGGTTAATAAAAGTAAAGTTAGCCTGGGCGATTTCCTGTTTATTGCAAACATGGTTTCAGACCCCGAAGCATTAATATCAAACAATGAAAGAAATTTTGAATCGCTGGATGATGTTATTCGGGATGCACATACCGGAAAAACACAGGTTTGGATAGGTCCGGGTACGGGTAGTCGCGATCATATTATGGCGCTAAAGAGTTGGGAGATATTTGGCATTGATGCCAAATGGATTGATTACAAGAGTGGGCCACAGTCTATCCTGGCGTTACTCAGAAACGAATCTGCGGTTTATGTTGGCAATCCTGCTGATGTAAAAGGAAAAAGTAACCTCGATATTATATCCATTGCCAGCGATAAGCGATTAGTGTCGCTTCCTGACGTGCCAACATTTAAGGAGCAGGGATACGATATAAATGAATCGATGTGGAGGGGTTTTGCGTTTAAAAAAGGCATTCCCGAAGAAGCCCGTGAGTATGTAACAAAAATTCTTCAGGAAGTTGTAAATGATGATGAATGGAAAAGCTATTGTAATGAAACTTATGTATTTTCGAGTTTTGAAAGTCATGAAGAATTTACCACAAGAATCGCTCAGGAGGTTGAAGAAACAAATTATTATTTAAATAAAGCGGGCTTGCTGGTTTCATACGTTAAGGAAAGCCGAATACATCTTTTGGTAGTATTTTTAATTATTGTTATAGTTGTCTTTTTATTGCTATTTGCTTTTAATAAATTCAGCATCAGCAAAATCAATTACGATCAATTTATCGGTGGTGGAATTTTCAGCCTTTCACTTTTCTTTTATTATCAAACTACATTGTTTCAGATACCCGAAACGGTGAATATTACAAGCCCGGTACTTATTCCGGGGATTTGGATAATCATTTTGTTGCTGCTGAGTGTTATTTTAATAATCAAATCAAAAAATAACAAAACCGAAAGGGTAAACTCTTCACCCAAGACAGTATTGATTATTATCGTTTTTTTGATTTCGTACTTGTTGGCAATGCAATGGATAGGGTACTTTTTTACCACACCGGTTTTTATAATGGCAACAATGTATTTGTTGAAATATCGCAAAATTGCCTTGATGGTCATCAATGCTTTTGGTTTTGTACTGTTCAGTTATTTTATATTTAACAAGCTTTTGCATATTGATTTGCCTTTTGGCTTGTGGTTGCTTTAGTGTAATTAGTGTGCGCCAGAAAACGCCGATATCATCGTTGGACTTGTGTTGAAAACAGTC
>JAOZRY010000876.1 GCA_029939965.1 Bacteroidales bacterium
AATCATCCAGCCATTGGCTTCGATGTATGCGTTGGTTGTAAAAGTTATGTAAATCATATTTCCTTCCGAAGTAACCTGATCCGGGATTTCATTACCCGAGAATTCACCGATAAGCGGAGCAGTTTCATCTTCACCATCATAAAGTCTTACAACATCATTTTCCGCCTCAGTTGCAAACCTGTCGAAAGTTATCTTAATGTGTGTTATCGAATCTTCTGCAGTCTGTGGCGAGATAAGCCAGCTACTGTTGATGTTGGCTTCATAGTTATCTTTTGGCCCGCTGCAATCTTCAATCGTACCTTGCTTATGTGTCAGAACCACTAATTCCTCTGGTGGGTCGTAAGGATAATTATTTGGGTCTGGAATAAAGTTTCTAATCATTGCATTACTGGAATTATAACCACCAGCATCTGTTGCCAGGAAATAACCATTTCCATATCCGCTCCAGCCAAAGTTAAAATGATAATAAGTATCATCAGTTTGTTCCTGTAAGCCATCAACAACAAATGCGTGACCACCGGAACCACTTTGTCCTGAATAATAAACCGGTTGACTCAAATCAACAATTTGTTGTTCAAGATAAAGTTTCCAGGCAGCCCATCCTGAACGTACATAATATTGCGCAGTAGTAGAATAACCAAAATATTGTTTTATTGCAGGAGCAACATCAATGCTGTAAGCACCGGATCCGTCCCAGCCATAATCCATATCAACAGCCACACCGCAATGGCGCTGAATTTCGGCCATTTCATAATTTATAGCCGATGTAGAGTTGAGCATTGCTGAATAATCATAAAATGCTTCACCAAAATTTGCACTTTGTAGGCCATAAACCGGATGATAATAACTATGGCTGCCTGTTCCATGCTCAGGATATCGCCAGTGATAAATAATCATCGTCATGGCTGTGGCAACACATCCTGAATACACATATCCACCTGAGCCGTTTGCATCTTCGGGGCAAAGTACATTGTAAGGATAGCCCTGATCGAGTGTAGATGTGAGCATAGGTTCAACATCTCTGGTATTGCCAAGAAACAAAAGCTCTTTGGAATTGTTGGTGCGAAGATTTGTCCAGGCTTGTTCAACAGCATTAGTAGCATCTACATTGTTGTCGCGAACATGTGTAACCTGTTTGCCAAAATTATCAATAACATATTCGCAATTGTCAGGCGAATATTCTGGTGAATACGAGTTTTTAAACGAAAACCCAACAACCGGATAAATTCTGTCATCAGCAGGAACAACTGCATATCCTCCTTCATTAAAGTTAAAGATAAAAATTACGGTTTCGCCATTGTCTTCTTTAACGAAACTTTGGGTGATAAAAAACTGGTGTGTTGAACCGGGATTGTTGAGAAGGAATTTCTCATTAATAAAAGTAGTAGCAATTTCGCCTGCTTCCTTCATTTCCACTTTTTCGGCGAACAGACTTGTGAGTCCAAGAAATAATGCGAGTGTTAAAAGTAAGTGTTTGGTTTTCATAATACGAACAGTTTTGTTAATATAATTAAAGGTTGAAAATCAGTGAGTTCTATGTAATAACGTTTTTCTTCAAAATTTAGGGCAAAAATAGCACTTTTTTTTTAATCAAAGTTCAATAACGTGATATCGAAACATTGTAATTTTCAGGGATTTTTAGGCATCTTTCATTTCTCGGTTTACCCCGTTAAATAGATTTCTAAATGTTGTTTTA
>JAOZRY010000877.1 GCA_029939965.1 Bacteroidales bacterium
TATCATTGTATCATTGTACCATTGTATCATAGTACCATTGTATCATTGAATCATTGTACCATTGTATCATTCATTCTTGTAAAAACACAAAATTACAGATTTTTCATTCCTGTAAAAGTATTATCTTTCTATTACTACCTATTTGCTTGAATAACAGCACGAATACATTTTAGAACCTTACCTAAACCTTACCTGATTTTTGGGCATACCTTACTTAATGTTTACCTGTTTTTTTTGGATCAACAAGATGATGAAAGTATTTTCGCAAAGCAATTTTCAAAAATTTATTGAATGATATTAATCAATTACATAAAACCATTTATTACCATAAACTCTGATAGTTTGATATCAGGAAAGCTAAAAATTATTGATATGAATGATACAATTATTAAAAGCATGAACTTTGAAAATAGCAGCTTTTTAAGCACTAATGTATCTGCACAGGTAAAGAGCAATATTAGAGTTGTGTTGATCACTAAAAAACAAAAACATCAAAAAATTATTTCAATTTGAAAATTATTAATAACAGCAAAAATTTAATATTATGAAAAAGTTAATCACAGTTTTTATTGCAGTTTCCATCATTCTTTTTATTTTAAGTTTTAGTTTAAATTCGATTGCACAAACTCCGCCACCGCCAAATAATGGAATCCCTCCCGGAGCGGGCAACGATCCGGTGGGTGGTGGTGCACCAATAGGTGGCGGTGTATTTATTTTATCTGCTTTGGCCGTAATGTATGGAATAAGAAAAAAATTACAGAAAAAAAATATAGCAATACTTCTGGTTTTAGTTACACCTATTTTTGGATTTTCACAAACCAACGGGGGATTTAAGTGGATGGAAGGAATATCATCGGCAGTTTCTAACTATCCGGGTAGTGGCATTACAACCGATGGAGCCGGCAATATTTATGTTACCGGAACCTGGTCGGGAAACGCATCGTTCGGAAACGGGGTATATTTATATAATTCGGGAAATAATGATGGTTACCTTGCCAAATATTCGAGAGAGGGTAAGTGTTTTTGGGCTAAACAATTTTCTACAAATAATTTTGAAGCCAATGGTTTCTCTTTGTCGTATTATAACGATGCTATTTACCTGGCTGGTTATATCGACGGATCAACAACTTTTGGATCAATAAATCTTAATATTACACGGGACTATGCGGTGTTTCTTGCAAAAGCTGATACAGCAGGAAATTTTGCCTGGGCTAAATCGTTTGAGGCCGGTTATGACGATTTGGATATAACCCTTACTAATGATAATGCAGGAGATGTAATAATTGCGTTTTCGTTTATGGACACACTTTTCGTTGATAATTCATCTTATCCATCGTTGGGAAATACTGATATTTTCGTGGCAAAATATTCTAATTCGGGTATCCGAATATGGTCTTCTTCGTATGGAGATGACGATTCTGATTATTGCATGGGGGTAACAAACGATGAAGATGATAATATTTATATTACAGGAACATATTGGGGTCATACCAAAATTGGGAGCTACACTTTAACATCTGGTCTGTCAACCATCGAAACATATTTTGCAAAGCTAAATCCAACCGGAGGTGTTGTGTGGGCAAAAAGAGCTGGAGGGACGCGAGAGTTAGGTTCTCAAGCGATCGATTGCGATCAGAATGGTTCGATATATGCCACCGGAAGATATTGGGGCACAGCAACATTTGGCACAC
>JAOZRY010000878.1 GCA_029939965.1 Bacteroidales bacterium
TGGAAACATAACCGCCGGTTCAATGCTTATGCGCAGTACTTTCAAAAAGAATTTGGAGGTCGCGTGCAAAAAGTTACCGTTGATGCCGGATTTACCTGCCCCAACAGGGATGGAACAAAAGGAACCGGAGGATGTACCTATTGCAATAACAATGCTTTTAACCCTTCTTATTGCACTCCGCAAAAAACCATAAAACAACAGATACTTGAGGGAATCGAATTTCATAAAAACAGATACCGCAGAGCCGAAAAATTTTTAGCTTATTTCCAGGCCTATTCCAATACTTATGATACGCTCGAAAATTTAAAAAGAAGATACGCCGAAGCTTTAGAAATTGAAAACGTTGTGGGGATCGTTATTGGCACCAGGCCTGATTGCATCAATAACGAAAAACTCCGCTACTTTTCCGAAATTGCCAAAACCCACTATGTTATAATCGAATACGGCCTTGAGTCGTGTTATGACGAAACTTTACTTAAAATAAATCGAGGACATACATTTCAGGAATCCAAAAATGCTCTCGAACTAACAGCCTCTTATGGATTGAAAACCGGTGCACATATTATTTTCGGACTTCCGGGCGAAACAAAGCAAATGATGTTGGATGAAGCAAAAATACTCTCAGATTTACCACTTACTACTTTAAAAATTCATCAACTCCAAATTGTCATTGATACACAAATGGCTCGGGAATATGCAAATAAATCAACGGGTTTTAACTTTTTCGGGCTGGATGAATACATTAATCTGATTATTAAGTTTCTTGAAAATCTTTCGCCTCATATTGTTGTTGAAAGATTTGCAGGAGAAGTACCACCACGTTTTTTAGCAGGCCACGGCTGGGGGGCATTAAGGTATGATCAAATATTACAAAAAATTGAAAAAGAGCTCGGAATGCGTAACAGTTGGCAAGGAAAATTTATTAATTCAACATAATATCATGTTAATTATTCGCCTGTTTATAAGAAAACCTTATTTTTGTCATCAAAATTTTGAATCAACTTTAAATTAACGTATTATCTTAAATCAAAATTAAATTATTATGGTAAGAAAATTACAATTATTAGTGATGTTTTTGGCAATCTCTTTTGCCTCATTTGCACAAGTTTCAGAAAACTTTGATGGCTTCAACGCTGGAGAGCAAGTTGTTGAACAAGCCGTTGCACAAGGTTTAGATTACTGGACAACCTGGAGTAACAATCCGGGAAGTGCTGAAGACCCTTATGTATCGAACGATGTTTCGGTAAGTAGTCCAAATTCGATGGTTGTTGAAGGAACAAACGATGCTGTACTTTTACTTGGCGATAAAACAGCGGGTGTTTACAACGCTAGTTTCAAGGTGTATATCCCATCAGGAAACATTGGCTATTTCAATATTTTGCAGGCTTTTGCAGGTGCAACCAGTGAGTGGGGGATGCAAGCATTTTTTGATGTTGGTGGAATTGGTACAGTTGATGCCGGTGGTGAAGGTGCTGGTGCATTCACTTACAGCTACGATACCTGGATCGATGTATTAGTAAATATTGACCTCGATGCTGACTATGCCGAAATGTGGGTTGATGGTAACAGTGTAGTAACCTGGACATGGAGTGGTGGCTCTTTCGGACAAGGAACACTAAACCAGATTGGGGCTATAAACCTTTATGCATGGGCTGATAACGGAACTCCTAAAGCATATTTTGATGATAT
>JAOZRY010000879.1 GCA_029939965.1 Bacteroidales bacterium
ATGATTTTAGCAATTCTTCTTTCTTGTTTTTTACAATCCTTATATCACACATGTTTAAAATACATTTCTATCTCGTTCACCTTTTAATATGGCCTCAATTATTTTAATACCACTAACCCCATGTATTTGGCTCAAACTTTCGGAACCATACTCGAAAACAGGTAAAAAACACTAATCTACTAACCGGTTAAACTGTGTAAAGCCAGAGACAAAGGTAGGCGTTTTGGTTTTGTCATATCACTTTGTGGACCATTTTTCCAGGTCTTATTACTCGAAAAGACAGGGTTTTAGGCATGGGAATGGGGAGAGAAAAAGCGGGTGCAGAGCACCCGCTTTTTCTCTCCCCGAAACAACAATTGCTGCTCTGTCTTTTCGACTGGAAAAATTTGAGCGAAGCGGAAATTTTGAAGGGAGAAATCTATTTTTTTATTTGCCCGACTTTATGTGGGTAGCTTAAATTTGCATAAACCGTAGCTCCTGATGAAAACAATAACATTAAATTTACCTGAAAAAGTTGATCTCAACACTAATGAAACTATTAAGTTTATTGCTGCAAAACTATATGAATCAGGGAAATTATCACTTGGCCAGGCGGCAGAACTAGCTGATTTATCAAAAGTAGCCTTCTCTGAAATTATTGGTGACTATGGAGTTTCTATATTTAACTATCCCGCTGAAGAAATAGCAGATGATGCAGCAAGAATATAAAGCTAAAAAACTGCCAGAAAATATAATCAATATTTTTATAATTTTGCAGTTATTCAATTTTAAGTGAAATCATGCATGAAATACTAAAAAATAACATTCCAAACATTCAAGCTTTATGCGAAGTGCATGATGTACAGGAGCTTTTTGCTTTTGGCTCGGTTTGTACAGATCAGTTCACAGCTACCAGTGATATTGATTTTCTTGTATCTTTTAAATCCATGGATTTTGGAGATTATGCAGACAACTATTTTGAATTAGCTGACAAACTTGAAAATGTATTTAACCGGCCTGTGGATTTAATTACAGATAAATCACTATCGAACCCGTATTTTATTAGTTCTCTCGAAAAAACAAAAACTAAACTTTATGGATGAAAATGTATGGGGAACCATTATCAGGCATCTTCCGGTTTTGAAGGCTTACATCATTGTTATTTTTCCGGGTTTAATATTTCGGTGCGCTGCACCTCGCTAATGGTGGAAACACTTCAATGCTGTCTGACGGCTATCATTCGGGGATAAGGTAATAAGGTTTTGCGAACGCGGGGCACATCAGTTCTACTAAGGTTTTGTTTTTAATATAAGGTTTATTTGT
This sequence comes from Bacteroidales bacterium, assembly GCA_029939965.1. GTDB lineage: Bacteria > Bacteroidota > Bacteroidia > Bacteroidales > 4484-276 > SABY01. The sequence continues at coordinate 1,303 of JAOZRY010000879.1, forward strand.
CCATAACAGGAAGCATTCCTTAAATAAAAAACCTTATCTTTTTCCTCAACCTTAATAGAAAAACATGTACCCCTGATTTTGGCAACCTTATTACCTTATTTTAGTGATTTTTTTCCTACGAAGCCCCCATGATTTGCGAAGCCAAATTTTATTCAGAAACCACAAATAGCGGCAGAGCCACGAAATATGCCGTCAGGCTGACGAGCATGCACGATCAAAGATCGGCATTTATAAAAATCCACTATCGTTTTGGTTTACAAAGTACAAAGCACCTTAATATCATCCGTGGTTTTATAATTCGTGTGCTCTGCACCTTGTGTTTCTATGGGGTGCATTAATGCTGCAACACCAACTTTCGCACGGTTTGAAATCCCCCATTG
>JAOZRY010000201.1 GCA_029939965.1 Bacteroidales bacterium
AACTCGAACATTCTGAACCAAACACCGACTTTATGGACGGACACTAATTAATATTGTACGCATTAAAAGAAAAATTACAATTTTGAAATTCAATAATCAGGAAATAGAGCAAAGGAAAATACATGCTCAATTTGTTGAACCCTTTCAGGGTTCTGTAATATGGCCATTGCCTAACCACAGGCTTCGCCTGTGGTTATTCACATTAAACCACTTTGTGGTTAATTTTAATCCTGAAGGGATTAAACGTGAATAGCCCTGTTTAGCCTGTCCCGATTTTTCTTCGGGAAAGTGCAGGGAAAATAACAGGAAATGAATATAGGAATAATTGCAAATATAATTTGTAATTTTAAATTTTCAACTCGTTGAATTTATGCTATTTATGAAGTCCAAATTAAAAGTTATATAATCATTCAAGCATTCACTCATTGAAGCATTGAATCATTTAACCATTAAACCATTAAAGCATTAAAGCATTAAAGCATTAAAGCATTGAATCATTCAAGCATTCAATCATTCAAGCATTAATTCATATAATCATTCAAGCATTCACTCATTGAAGCATTAAATCATTTTTGTACGTTCCACTCAATTGGTAGTAGAACCCTTGTTAGAAAACTATCGTATCGTCATTTCATCACTCATCTATCAATAAAAAAAGCCCGGCTTTGTTGAAAACCGGGCTTTTAACTTTATATATCCGTTACTATTTTATTCCCATAACATGAGCACCTTGCTCAAAAACTATATCTACAGGGATGCCACCCTGGTTTAGCCGGTCGAGGTCGGCCTGTAAATCGCTGCTTACTTTTCCATCTTTAGCTATCCATGCTTTGGCAGCTTCATAGTCGCCATCGCCTTGCAGGGTTTGTATTTTATCGACAAGCAAGTTTATGGCAGGCTCCATTTTTTCGGCATTTACAACGTAATAGCCATCTTCATTTTTGGTAAAAGCTTCTTGTTCCTTAAAAAAAGCAAATCGCATCATGTTTGCCTTACCGTGGGCACTGGCAGCTCCGAAACGGCTCGAACGGAAAATTCCGGCAAAGAATGTTACATAATTGTCCATCAATTCTCCATCGGTAATTTCTCCCATTTCGCGAAGTTTTTTCACTAACCATAATCCCATGATGTCGGCTTTTCCCTCCTCTATAGACGAATACGTTTCTTTGAGTGCTACCCGGGATGTGCCTTTGCCGTTAATTGTGTTCTTTACACCCATACCATGCGATACTTCATGAAACATAGTGTTAGCAAAAAAGGCATCGAAGGTTACGTGTTTTTGTTGGGAGGGATCGATAAGCATCTCAGAAATCGGAATCAAAATCTTATCAAATTTTGCACGCATAGCATTTTTAAGTTGCAGTTTGCGTGTTCCTTTTTCGGCATGTACTTTGGGGTCGTTTGGCAGATTAATGGCAATGGTTTTACTTCCGGCATTGCAATCTCCGGCATAATAAACTACATCGTAGGCATTGAGGTCGGAGTCGGAGCCCGGAATATCTTTTTTGTATGCATCACCGGTCGGAACCTCGTGTTGTAGCTGGGGAAGCATGGCAGCAAATTTTTGAAGTCTGTTGCTCCATGCCGGATCTTTGATAAGGATAAACGCTTCAAAAGCCGCTTTATAACCAAATAGTTGGTCTTCGTAGTTTTCGATTGGGCCAACTACAAAGTCTATATTAGATGTTTTCATATCCATCCATGCAAGATCGCTGGCAAGGTAATCGTCGGTTAATATTGCATCAGCGCGCAGGGTCAGATACTTCTTCAATCCTTCATTATCTGCAATATTTGCTGCTTTGCGCAAAAGCCCGGCTACCTTTTCAACTTCCTGGTTGTAGGCCTCGTGATACCATACCGAATGTAGTTTACCCTCCTCATCCCGGCGAATCAGGGAATAAAGGCTGCCTTTGTTGGGGTCATCGAGTTTTTCAAATTCCTCCTTTGTCATATCTCCAGGATAAAAATTGGCTCCCGCAGGTTTTGGGCCTACATTGGTTAGGTACGGTTTGTTTCCGTTTAGCCTGTCCCAGGGGCCATACTGAATTTTCGCAAAGGCATTGGCATCATTATTCTTAACTCTGCTCAGGAATTCACCATAGTTGCCGATGGCTTGCTTCCAATACAAATCATCCATTATTTCGGCTGCTTCAAACAGGTAAGGTAAAATCTCTTTTTCATTGTCGGTGAGGTGATCGATGTTGGCAGTAAGTTTGAAAGTGGCAAATTCGTTAAGCTTTTCATTCATGTTCATTCCGGGTAGGGGCTCAAAATCCACACCTTGCGGAATAATTCCGGCACGCTGATTTTCAAGCGACTCGGGGCAAAGGCCACCACAGGAGGTTAGCAATCCCATCGAAATGATAGTTGCAATAAATAATCCAGCTAAGTTTCTCATTGTTCGAAAAAATTTTGGTTTGTAAATTTTAGTTTGCGAAATTATAAAAATCCATTACGACAGGAAATTTTATCCAAACAAAACACATCGAAAGATAGCGGATGCTTGTAAAAATGCAAAACCATTATCTGGACAAGCCAGAAAAAAGATTGATCGGAGATTGAAAAGATTGGTTTTTAATCTTTTTAGAACATTGTGATATCTTGCCAAAAAAACACAGCTTGTCCCGATTTTTGGGGAATATTAGAAGTAAGAGCCTGAATGATTATGATCAAATGCGAACTACAACAGGGTTTTGTCCTTTTCATAAATCTCACTTCATCAACCTTGAATACCTTTCCCTCTATCTGAAAGGAAAAGGAGAAGGGTTGTTCGTGGTGATAGCACCAACCTGGAATTAACGAGGCGCAGAAAAGATGGGTTGCTAACAGCTCAATTAAAACAGGTAGTGTTTCAAATAGAAAATCTATTCTTGTAAAGAATATCTAAAAACATAAAACATTTTATTATGGCATTTATGAAATGGATTGATGATTTTGGTGTAGGTGTTGAAGAAATCGACCACCAGCACAAAGACCTGATAAACATGATTAACGAACTTTTTGATGCCATGTCTGTTGGGCAGGCAAATGATGTTCTTGGCGAAATAATTAATAATTTGATTAGATATGCAGTAATCCATTTTGATACTGAAGAGGGATATTTTGATCAATTTGATTATGAATTTTCTGAAGATCATAAAGAGGAGCACCGCAAATTTAAAGAAGATGTCGGGAAGTTTAAAGAAGGTTTCGAAACTGGTAATATAGTATTGTCGATGGAAGTATTTAAGTTTCTAAAAAACTGGCTTATTAACCATATAATTGGCGAAGATCAGAAATACAAAGAGTGTTTCAGGGAAAATGGGCTGCAATAAATATTATATTGATTTTTGCCTATTTATTGTTTGCCCATAATGTCCAATTTCTTCGTTACACTTGTCTTTAAACCCAGTCATTTACAAAAGTTAAATCCTGATTTTACAGACTTCGCAAGCCTCGAAATAGAACATTCTGAAACAATCACCGATTTTGTGGATGGATACTATGTAAAAAAAATCTATTTCGGTTAATTTTCAACCAAGCGGTACACCTTTTCGTGATCGCTCAGGTAGATATTAAAATCGGTTTTATGTAATCTGGCATTCCCCGGATACAATTCACCAATATAGTTAAATTCCGGATTATAATAAACAGTTTGTTTTTCAGTACTTACATAAAAATATGAATTGGTTTCGGCAAACCTTCTTGGTGAACCTTGTTTGGAATCGGATAAATCAATGATTTCGCCGGTTAATTTATTCAATACATGAAGTTTTCGCTCATAAGACCCGACAACTACATGATTTTCGGCATTATAAATACAGCTGTTATCAAAGAATGTACGAAACCACAATGGCTTCGATCGACAGATGCCACTTTCGAAATTATATGAAAAAATCCCCTTGCAGTTTCCTCCACGCCCTGAGGCGTAAATCTCTTTGTCATCTCCAAATATTTGATAAGGAACTATGAAAGAATCAAAATCATAGATTTTTCGCGGATAAGTGTAGATTTTCCATGAATTATCGCTTTTATATTTTATCATCACGCCCTTGTTAGATGAAATTGACGTATCGGGAACTATAAGGCTCAACATATTATAGTTTTTGTTCCTGATCATCAAATTGCGATAGTAGGAATCGCTGACACCAGATAGTGGCATGTCGTACAAAAACAATAAAAACATCCACTTACTTCCCATATTAAAAATATCGATAAACTTTTCCACATCCTGTTCACTCATAAATGGTTCGCCGTTGTACTTTGCAAATTTGCCTTCAAAATAAAAAAAGCGGTCGATAAACTCTTCTTCTGAAAGCAAATTGAATATCTCTGTTTTCCGATCAAAAATCAAGTACTGTAAAATATGGCCGTACCTACTTTTCATTGTAAAAAATACAAAATCATCATTTAAACTAAACTGTGAGTGGCGAAGATAATTTTTAGTGTCGATATGGATATCCATAAACTGATCGTAAGTTGTCCAGGTTGAGTTTTTTTTTGAAAACCTGAAAATACCATAGCCACCAGAAACAAACCACACTTCAGTTGAATCTTCAGCCAAATAATGAACCGGTCCTGTCAGTCCATCCCTGAAAGAATATTTCCTCTTTGCCCCATCGTTATCTAAGCCTGAGCGGTAAATTGTATGAATAAGTTCCCTGTCAAAAAACATCTTATTTCCAGAGATTTTAATCTGGGCATCGCTGTTCAATTGCCAATATTTCGGAATATCTATTGAATTAATTTTGATGGAAAAATCATCCAGATCGACCCTTGCAATTTCAATCTTTTTGGAATTATATGAATAACTCGAAATAATGAATATACAATCGCTTTTGTCAGATGGAACACCCTGCCACGAGTGATTGTAATCAAATACCCTGATCAGTGAATCTTTGCGATCGGCCATGAATAAACCGGTTGAAGAAAAAAGGTATAAATTATTTTTGTAAAATTTAATGAGTTGCAATGAGCCTAATTTATAACTACCGCTGCTTAAATCAGAAACCTTGCCATCTGAGTCAATTCTTAGCAAACTACTCCAGTAAACTTCGCCACCCTCATCCAAATTGAGCACATAGAATTTCCCGTTGAAAAACTGATATGATTGAATTCGGGAAAATGGTCTGGAAAGTCGTGTAATATCAAGTGAGCCTGTTTTGACATTGTAATGAATTATTTGAGTAGCTTTATGGTAATTCTGTTCAGTTGACCACCTGGAACTAGTCCCCGTATCAGGGTTTGAGGACAAAAAAATCAGTTCATCGCCAATTGTTTTAGCAGCAAGGATAGAAACATTGATTGTGTTAATTCGGTCAGATGATATAACAACACTGCCTTTTTCCATCGAAACAGCGATTATTCCATCAAAGGAAAAGACATTGTAAATCCTGCCAAGACCTTCATAGCCCATCAAATGTTTAAATAACTTCCATTGGTCATCTTTCTTATTGTAAATCAAAATTCCCTCATGATGGTCAAAAGTTAGCAATTGATCTGAATTGTTGATTTGATCGATAGGTAAGCTGGGCAGGGCTGCCAAATGATAAACCGGCTCCAGTACAGGCTGTGAATATGCTTGTACGCTAAACAGGATAAATATAAATTGAACTAATACTTTCATGCGATAAAATTAAATTACAGAATCCGGATTTAAACTTTAGATACTTTCGAATTTAATTTCAATAAACCACTTTCCAAGTTCAGTATCCCTATTAATAATTCTTTCATAAGTATCCATTGTTCGTTTTAAACAAGCCCTTAGTCCCTGTAAACATCGTTCCTGTGCCCGATCTTTACAACAATCAAAATAAGCACTTTATCCCTGATTTCATATATACCCCTGTAGTTACCATATCGAAATTTCCAGCCATCACGGCCTTTAAGTTTCTCGCAATTATGTGGCCTGGGATTTTTGGCCAGATTAAAAAAAAGCTTGCTTTATTTTGTGATAGTCTTTAGCTGGTATTTTTGAAAGCTGTTTTTGTGCTTTTCGGTGTATGAAAAGTTTATAAGTCATTTCGCTGTGCTTCTATTTCACTTATAGCCTGTTCAAAAGGGATGGCTACATCTTCTGATTCCTTTGCAGCATCAAAATCACGAACATCTTCCATGTCTTCAAGCATCTTC
>JAOZRY010000202.1 GCA_029939965.1 Bacteroidales bacterium
TCCGTAGTAAGGTAATTCCAAATATGACCAAAACAGCACGCAGGGAATATGATAATATTGTTACCGAATTAAAAAAAGTAAAAAAGGACGACATCGTTAAAAGCCGCGATAAAATCGTAAAAAAAATGTCGAAACTGTTTTCGCGGTAATTATTCAGGCTGGAAAATTCACGAATTTATACGTGCAATTTGTGGTTCATCATTTAAAAAAAAACCTGTATCTATCACATTTTTTGCATTTAGTGCCCAAAACAAATTTGTTAACAATTCATACCCATAATACATTTCCTATCAAAACACATTTAGATTCTGCATTTACGATCCGTTAAAAACTATACTTTTGCCGACTTATTTTTTTAATCAAATTATTATTCAAAATGAATCAAAAAGAATTAAACAAACCCAATTATATTTTCGAAACCAGTTGGGAAATCTGTAATATGATCGGTGGCATTTACACTGTATTATCTACCAAAGTTCCGTTAATGCAAAAAATATATGGTGATAATTACATGACTATTGGCCCTGATGTTTGGAAGGAAACCCGTGAGAATCCTGATTTTATTGAGGATCGTGATCTTTTTAAAAGTTGGCGTGAAGCCGCCACAGAAGATAATCTGTATTTCAGGGTAGGGCGTTGGAACGTAGAAGGAAAACCTATTGCTATCCTGGTCGATTTTACTACACTTTTTCCTGAAAAGGATAAAATATTTACAGAATTATGGGACACATACAACGTGGATTCGTTGAGCGGAGGATGGGACTACATCGAGCCGGCCATGTTTGGATATGCGGTTGGCAAGGTGATCGAAAGTTTTTATAAATCCAATCTCACTTTTTCCGATAAGGTTGTTGCCCATTTTCATGAATGGATGACAGGTACAGGAGTGCTTTATCTAAATAAATATTTACCACAAGTAGCCACAGTATTCACCACACACGCAACTACAATTGGCAGGGCGATTTCCGGTAACGGATATCCACTTTATGGAAAAATGCATGAATATAATGGTGGAGATATGGCACGTCGTTTTGGCATGACATCAAGGTTTTCGTTGGAGCAAAAGTCTGCTATGAATGCTGATGCTTTTACTGCCGTTAGCAAAACAACATCGGGTGAAACCGAAGCCCTGCTCGAAAAAAAAGTGGATGTAGTTACACCTAATGGTTTTTCTGATTCGCTGATTTTGAATAAAAAACAAGCCCGGCCAAAGCGCAAAGCTGCCAGAAAAAAGATATTTGAAGTAGCTGAAGCACTTTTCAATCAAAAAATTTCTGATGATGCTTTTCTTACCATTACAAGTGGTCGTTATGAATTTAGGAATAAAGGCATAAACCTATTTATTTCTGCAATCAGCAAGTTAGCCAAAAACAATCCTGAAAAGGAAATTCTGGCATTTGTAAAAATACCGGCCAATCATACCGGTCCCGACCCGGATTTACTTAATCGAATTAAAAAAACCGATTTTAGTAATCCTCTTTCTGAGGTTTACATAACGCACGGTTTATACGATTTTCATCATGATACAATTTTGCAGGAAATTCGTAGGAATGAGATTAAAAACCTTCCGGGTGATAAAGTAAAAATCATTTTTGTGCCTGCATATTTAAATGGCAACGATGGTGTTTTCGATATGTCATATTATGATCTTCTTGCCGGTTTCGATTTTACGGTATTTCCATCGTATTATGAGCCTTGGGGATACACCCCACTGGAAAGTGTTGCATTCAGGGTCCCTACACTTACTACTTGTCAGGCTGGTTTTGGGCAATGGGTAAACGAAACTTTTAAGGGTTTGCATCCGGGTGTGGTTGTTGCCAACCGGACAGATAATAACGATGGGGAAGTGATTGCACAAATTGCTGAATCAATATCGAAGTATTTGGCTCTTTCGGCAAAAGAGATGGAGGATGCCCGGGAAAACGCAGCCGAAATTGCACAAAATGCAATCTGGCAGCGATTCATCGAAAATTATCATACAGCATATTCTATTGCATTATCGAAAATTTCGGGCAGAGCCGAGTCATTTCCTTCTGAAATTTTTACCCGGAAAAAAAAGAAAGTTCTGGTAGAGGCTTCAAAACAAGATTTGCCACTTTGGAAGCGTGTGGTTATTGAACCCAGCATTCCCGAAAAATTAAAGGGATTGAAAGATATGTCGAGAAATCTATGGTGGTCGTGGAATTTTAAAGCCACCGAGATGTTCGAATTAATTAATCCGGAGCTTTGGGAAACTCTAAGTCAGAACCCAATAAAATTGCTTGATTCGCTTAGTATTTTTGAGTGGAAAGAACTTGAGGCTAATGAAGCCTTTATGGAAAAATACTACGAAAGCTATCAGAAGTTCAAGTTGTATATCGAAGAGTCGAAAAACAGACCAAAGGCCAGGATTGCATATTTCAGTATGGAATATGGGTTGCATCAATCTTTTAAGTTATATTCAGGTGGGCTTGGGATTTTGGCAGGTGACTACCTGAAAGAAGCGAGCGACTCTAACGAAAATCTTGTTGCGGTGGGTTTACTGTACAGGTTTGGATATTTTCAGCAAAGTATTTCAATATTTGGTGATCAGGTAGCCCAGTATCAGCCACAGAAGTTTTCGCAGTTGCCTATTGTAAAAGTTTTTGATGAAAATGGTGATCAATTAAAAATTAAAATTGGTCTCCCCGGAAGAATGTTGTATGCTCGTATCTGGAGAAGTGATGTGGGGCGAATCCCACTTTATTTGATGGATACAGATTTTGATGAAAATCAGGATTTTGATCGTTCCATTACGCATCAGCTTTATGGGGGTGAACTCGAAAACAGGCTAAAGCAGGAGATATTACTTGGAATTGGAGGTATCAGGATGCTTGAAGCATTAGGTATTAAGGCCGACATCTTTCATAGTAACGAGGGGCATTCGGCCTTTATCGGGCTCGAAAGACTCCGGTGTCTTGTTCAATCCGAAAAATTGGAATTCCCGAAGGCTTTTGAAGTTGTTCGTTCATCAACTCTTTTTACAACGCATACACCTGTACCTGCCGGTCATGATTATTTTAATGAAGACCTTTTGCGAACCTATTTTTCACATTACCCCGAAAGGCTCAATATTTCGTGGGATGAGCTGATGAATCTTGGTAAATTCAGGGATAACGATCCACAGGAGCTGTTCTCGATGAGTGTGTTGGCAACCAAGCTTTCGCAGGAAGTTAATGGGGTTAGCCGTATTCATGGTCGAGTTTCACAGGAATTGTTTGCACCATTGTATGAAGGATACTACCCCGAAGAACTTCACATTGGCTATGTTACTAACGGTGTTCATCTTCCCACGTGGGCATCCAAGCCCTGGAAGCTTTTGTACAAAAAAGTGTTTGGCGATGATTATAAATTCAGGCAGTTGGATTTTGATATGTGGAAAACTATGCAACATGTTGATGATAGTGAAATATGGGAAACCCGTAAGAAATTAAAAAAGGAATTGCTGGATTATGTAAAAACCCGTGTTGAAAGAGAAATGACACACAGGCAGGAAAATCCTAAACTTATCATTAATACTATCGAGTCTATCGAGGAAGATGCGTTAACAATTGGTTTTGCACGCAGGTTTGCTACTTACAAAAGAGCAAAGTTGTTGTTCCTGAATTTAGACAGGCTAAGGAAACTTGTAAACATGACCGGTAAACCGCTGCAATTTATATATGCCGGAAAAGCACATCCAAAGGATATTGAGGGGCAACAACTTATAAAACGAATCATGGAGATTTCTAAAACCGAAGGTTTTATTGGGAAGGTGATTTTTGTGGAAAATTACGATATGGAGCTGGCCCATAAGCTTATTCCTGGTGTTGATATTTGGCTAAATACACCAACCCGTCCGTTAGAAGCTTCTGGTACAAGTGGCGAGAAAGCAGTGATGAATGGTGTAGTGAATTTTTCTGTGCTGGACGGTTGGTGGGCCGAAGGTTATAAAGATAATGCAGGTTTCGCAATATCCGAAGCACGAACTTACGCAAATCAGCCGGTTCAGGATGAGCTGGACGCAGAGATCATTTACAACGTTTTTGAGGATGAGATTTTGCCGCTCTATTTTGATTATAATGACGAGCAGGTGCCTAATAGGTGGGTGCAGTTCATCAAAAATACAATTACGGAAGTTGCACCAAATTTCACTATGAAGCGTATGCTTGAGGATTACCAACAGAAATTCTACAGCAAGTTAATTAAAAGAGCGAGGCTGGTGAGGAAAGATAATTTTAAAGCAGCAGGTGAATATGCGATCTGGAAGCATGATATGCGAAATAAGTGGCATGGAATCAAAATGGAAAAACTTATGGTGCCTGATGCTTCACATTCACCACTTACACTCGATGATACTTTTTCGACCGAGGTTACACTTTATACCAATGGTATCGATCAGGAGCATATTGGTGTAGAGGTAATTTTTGGAAAAAAGATTCAAGGGGAGGTTAAGAAAATTCTATATAAAAAAGAGATGACCCTGGTGGAGACGAATGACAATAAAGCTCGTTTCTCGGCCGACATTCCTGCATTTAAGGCAGGAGCATTTAGTTATGCTTTCAGGATTTATCCAAAACATAACCTGATGCCTCACCGTCAGGATTTTAGTATTGTGAAATGGGTATAGGATCAGAACTCTGTAAATTTCCATTTTTCAATTATAAATAGCAAGTTGTATGTTGAATTTTTGTTGCGGGTTATCCACAAAACGATTTCTGTAATCGAAACTCGTAACCCGCAACATTTACTTCAAAAAATCAATTTTTCAAATTACGATGGTTTTTCTTAAAATTTTAAAATTACTGAGTTATGAGGATAACGCGATTAGGCTCTTAAAAAGCCACTAACGCTAACATGTTAACGATGTTTGTTTCCCGCTTTGCGGTTTCAATAATAAATCATAAATCATAAATCATAAATTGAATTAGGCTCTTATCAATAATATTCGTGTTATTTTTGGCAGAAGATAAATTGCTTTAGCAATTTAATATTGAAATCCTGTCTAAATTTTTCTGGCTTGTCCAGGTTAGTAAAACGAATTTTAAATTATAAAAAAAGCCCGGAATATCTATTCCGGGCTTTTACGTTTCAAAAAAAGACTTCCTTCACATTACCATTTGCTCCGGCGCTTCATTTTTTTATTTTTGTTAGGGCTTTCTTCAGCTTTGTCAACATGTAATTTGCGGCCTTTATATTTTTGATTTTTAAAAGATTTTAGAATATTCCCTTCAGAATTTTCTCCTACTTCAAAAAACGAAAAATTATCTTTAATGTCGATTGCTCCAATTTGTATATCCCGATTTCCGGTAGTATCATTTATGAGTCCAATCATGTTTTTGGGTACAATACCATCTTTTTTACCAATGTTGATGAAGAACCGTTTAAAGTTTCCACTTCTGCTTCTCCATTCACCACCACGACCGCTTTTATCTTTTTTATCACGACCACCTCTTTTATTTTCAGTGGGTTCGTTCAGGTCTTTTGCATTTTTATAATAATCCAGAAAACGATTAAACGAGAGGGATACAAAATGCTTGATGATTTGTTCCTTGGTGAGCCATTCCAGCTTTTTGTTCACTACCTCCATAAACGGTGCTATTTGCTCTTCGTCCACCTCAACCTTTTCCATTTTATCGATGAGCTTAAAAAGTTGTTTGTTACAAATCTCAGCACCTGTTGGAACCGGACGTTTTTCAAACTTTTTCCCAATCATCTTTTCAATTACAGGAATTTTACTTTTTTCGCGGTAGTTCACGATTAAAATTGAAACCCCTGATTTATCAGCACGTCCGGTACGTCCGCTTCTATGAGTATAAATTTCAAGTTCATCAGGAAGATTGTAATTGATGATGTGTGAAATGTCAGTAACATCAATACCGCGTGCAGCTACATCAGTTGCTACAAGCATCTGGATGTTTCTCTCTCTGAAACGGTTCATTACATGATCGCGTTGAGCCTGAGAAAGGTCGCCATGAAGTGCATCAGCATTGTAACCATCTTTGATTAACTTGTCAGCAACATCTTTGGTTTCGGATCGGGTTCGGCAAAAAACGATACTATAGATATTTGGATTTACATCTGCAATACGCTTTAATGCCAGATAACGGTCGG
>JAOZRY010000880.1 GCA_029939965.1 Bacteroidales bacterium
ATATCAAATAATTATTTCGTGAGCAGGAAGGATTTTTTTATGTATATCAAAAAAAACATTTATGTTTGGATGCAGTTTTATGAATTTTTTAGATTAAAATAAAACTACAACGCAGAGTAAGTAGAAACTGACGATGTTTGAAACGTATTAATAAAATTAATTAATGGAGTATGATCTATGTCTTTAAAATTTATAGTAATGCAAAAATAGCTGATGAGCAAAGGATAATGACCATATTAATACATAAATTTGATTTGAACATTATAAACTTTAACTAATGACAAATTCTAATTCCACTTCTCGAAAAATACCAATGGTAGTTGTTTTAGCTGCCCTTATCATAATATTTGCCGGCGTTATGCAGGCTGCATCATTAATAACTCAAATACTTCTGGCTTTGTTTATTAGTGTAATATGTGCCCAACCCATTTTGTGGTTACAAAAGAAAAAAATTCCGCAGAGCTTATCTGTTGTTCTTGTTTTTGTGGCGATCATAACACTTTTTGCAGCATTTGGTGAATTGATCGGAACTTCTCTTTCATCATTTTCGAAGAATCTTCCCAAGTATGAACAAAACCTTAATGAGATGGGGAGTTCGCTCATGCAATTGTTAAAAGGCTATGGGGTTAATCTCTCGACTGATAACATGAGTAGCATGCTCGATCCTAGCAAAGTAATGAATCTTACTGCAAGTTTTTTAGGGCAATTAGGCGGTTTGATGGGTAATGCTTTTACAATATTTTTTCTGGCACTTTTTCTTTTGTTAGAATTAAATAGTATTGCTATCAAAACAAAGGCCATTCTAAAAGATTCCAATACATCCGTAGATCATCTAAACAAAATTGGCAAAAGCATCCGCCACTATCTTTCCATTAAAACGGTTACCAGCCTTATGACCGGAGTGTTGATCTGGATTAGCCTGACGATAATCGGGGTAGATTATGCAATTATTTGGGGGTTGGTTGCTTTCCTGTTCAATTATATCCCAAACATAGGTTCCATAATTGCGGCAATTCCTGCAATACTTTTTGCATTGGTGCAAATGGGTTTGGGCGGAGTTGTGTGGACTGCCATAGTATTTGTTGCTGTAAATATGATTATTGGAAGTGCTGTAGAGCCCAAAATGATGGGGAAAGGGATGGGACTTTCAACTTTCGTTGTGTTTCTGTCGCTAATTTTTTGGGGATTTATACTTGGAACTGTAGGAATGTTTTTGTCGATTCCCCTCACCATGACCATCAAAATTATGCTCGAGCAAAACCCAAATACGCGTTGGTTTGCAATAATCCTGGGAACCCAAAGCGATGCAGAGGCGTTGCTTGACGAAAAACCCGGGGATACGCCCGAAGCAGAATAATTATCCTGCCCTTCTAAAAAGAATTGTATAAGGCTGCCCGGTTTAATTTTAAGCATTTCAACTTATAAAAAACCTTCCTGCATTTTCTTTTCGTTGAATTTCGTCAACGAAAACATACGATTTTTGATTGCCTGCTTCAAGTTTTATTTTGTTTAGCAATTTTTGTTGCGATTGGAAATGCTTACCATCTTCTTCAATATCCAGATTTAAATAGAGTACGGTTTTGCCTTTCTTTTTTAAATCAGCTATAACTTCTTTCAATGTAGTGGTTTTTCCAACTTGCCGTGCTCCAATAATAATTGCAATTTCTCTAAAACCCAGA
>JAOZRY010000203.1 GCA_029939965.1 Bacteroidales bacterium
CCAAGACACTATTTTCATAGCCTAACGGCTATGTGCATGTACACGACACAAATAATAATGAATTGATAATTAGTAGTGTCCAATGTTATGTGGGTAGCCACAAAATTCATTTGATGGTGTGTTACATCATTATCATTAATTTATTTTGATATTTAGGAATAAAATTTGGTAAGGATGCCGATATTTTTAATGATTTTTGGGCATCCATATTTTAATATTATTGTAGTATGAAAAAAAATCTGATTATTGTATTGGTTATCCTGATGGCTTTTATTACCGGTGTTTTTTCGCAAACAGATAAAAGAACAAAATCCCGAAAGGATGTTCTTAATAAATCATCACACAACTTTTTTAACAATGTAAATAGTAAAGCAAAAGAAAATTCATGGAAATGCCTTGGGCCTTCAGGAATGCCCAATAAAGCGAGCGGCTCAAATACCTTTGGAGTAGGGCAGGTGAATCGTATAGCTTTTGATCCGGAGTATGATGGTGATAAAAATAGAACTGTGTATGCATGTTCTTTTTTTGGCGGACTATGGCGTAGTGAGAATGATGGCGATAATTGGCAAAATGTTAACACCGATTTTTTACCCTCAACTTCTGTTGCTGATGTGTGTATCAACCCATTCAACCGCAATGAGATTTTTATCTGTACCGGATATGGCGATGGTGGAATATATGATGGCTGGGGGCCGAGTTGGGCACACATAAACCCATTACCAACAACCGGTATTTTCAGGAGTAAAGATTTCGGTAACACCTGGCAGGATATCTCAGGTGATTTTCTTGAGGAATTCAAGGATGGTGGAATGTGCCGGGAAATGATAATTAATCCTTTGAACCCTGACCAGATTTTTGTAGCAACTACAAATGGTGTTTATAAAACTGAAAATGCCACCACAAAAAATGTAAAATGGAAGAATGTGTTTACCGGCATCGACGCCGGCAAAAGAGATATACGTGGAATTGCCTTTAAACCAAATGATGCAAATACCATTTATGCCAGTGGTGCTGATATTTTTATTTCTGCTGATGGTGGTAACAATTGGCAGCCTCTTACCGGAAAGGATTTAAATCTTGATATGGATAATTTGAAAGACTCACTGAAAGTAACAAGGATAAATATTGCGGTTACTCCTGCTAATCCAGAGCGTATTTATGCCTACATACTTGGTGATCAGAAAAGAAAGAAGAAAACCGTTCAGGGAGCATATATTGCGATGTTTGAAAATGAAAGCTGGGAGATTATTGAAACCCGTTTTTCATCAGGTGTAACCTATTTTTCAGATACATGGATGGCAATTGCAGTTTCTCCGGTTGATGCCGATGCGGTTTTTTATGCTAATACACGGCTTATTGGGTCAGAAAATATCGATAGTATTAAATTTGGGATGCGCTCACCGTACTGTGGTAAGGGATTCCATGCCGATGTGCATGATCTGGTTTTTCAACCCAATGTGGATAATCCAAAATTATTTTGTGGCAATCATGGTGGGATGAGTATTAAAACATTCCCAAATCCAACCACAGGGGGCTGGGAATATAAAAACGAAGGCCTGGAAGTGGCTATACTTTGGTCGTTTGATGATTCGGAGAGTGATGAAGAGGTTGCTATTATTGCCACTCAGGATAATGGTACGATGATACGGTATGATACCCTTGGATATATGTGGCATTTTATTCGTGGGGGAGATGGTTATACTGCCCGGATCGATGGCAATAATTCGCAAAATGTGTTTTATTCTGCCGGAGATAAATCGTTTTACAAATTCGATTTCAATACTTTCAAGAGTAGCGGAGAGGTAAGTAAATTACCCACCGATCCGCGTTCTGCAAAAGACAAGATAATGACAACCAAAACTTTCCCTCTCAAAAATCATCCTGAAACTAAAAATGTGTGGGTTGGTTTTACGGAGCTGTATAGCCGGAAAAAGGATAATCCATCGAGAAAGGATAAAGCTGAGGATGTTTGGACAAGGGAATCGGATTTGTATAAATCGCAACCCTCTCGCTGGAAAAGACAAATTACCGAAATGGCATTTTGTAAATCGCATCCAGAGACTATTTATGTAGTTACCGGTGGACAACAAAATTCGTATTGGTCCGACTGGCATCTTCCTTCTATTTTGTACAAATCTGTATCTGGTGGTTTGAACGGAGTAGATGATGAAAAACCAAAATTTTTGCCAGTAGAATATCCGGGGCAATTTTACGATAATGATACCTTACCAATTATCACCGGTATTGTGGTTGCACCACACAATGCTGATCATATTTGGATTACCTACACCGGCATCCCCAAAGATTACAGGGTTTGGTTTTCGGGCGATGGGGGCGATACCTGGAAAAATGCTGATCCAAATGGTATTTTCGCTAACAATCCTGTAAATGCCATTGTTTATCACGATATTATGTCGGAGCGGTTGTATTTGGGTACAGATCGCGGGTTATATACCAAAACAAAATTTAGCGATTGGGAGCACATAACCTCCTTTCCAAATGTACGAATTACGGAGCTTAAAATAAATGCTGCATTTGGTAAGCTACGTATTGGAACCTTTGGCCGGGGGCTTTGGGAGGGGTTGTTACTATTTTAATTTGTATCAACCATAAGAATGATTATCCTGATTTTGATATTGGATAAATTATTAATTTCATTCCACAACAATCCTATCAAATTTCCTTTAATATCTTTGTAAAAAAATAACAAAAAATTATCGTTTTTTAAAATACTATTATTATGGGAATTCGTAGTTTGAACAGCATATTTCGGCCAAAAAGAATTGCATTAATTGGTGTGCCGGCCGACCCAAATACGGTTGGAGGCCTTACCTTAAGAAATCTTGTGGGTGGAGGTTTTCGGGGGGTGGTTTATCCTGTAAATCCCAAACATGAGGCGGTGTTGGGGATTTCGTGTTTTCCGAGCGTAAAAAGTTTGCCAAAAACTCCTGATCTCGCCGTAATTACTACCAATGCCAAAGCGGTTCCGGGCATTGTGGAGGAGTGTGGTGAGGCCGGTATAAAAGGCATTATCATTATGTCGGCAGGTTTTAAAGAAGTTGGCGCTGAGGGCAAAGAGTTAGAGAACAAGGTTAAACATATTGTTGAGAAATATGAAATGCGGGTTATTGGCCCCAATTGCCTTGGGGTGATTATTCCGGGGCAAAAGCTAAATATGAGTTTTGCGAGCAGCATGCCCAAAAAGGGGAATGTCGCTTTCATTTCACAGTCAGGTGCATTTTGTACTGCTGTACTCGATTGGGCCAGGGGCGAAAATATTGGATTTTCCTATTTTGTGTCCATTGGGAATACTATGGATGTTGGTTTTGGTGATTTGATTGATTTCTTTGGCCAGGATGCCAACACAAAGTCTATAGTATTGTATGTTGAATCCATTTCGTTTGCACAAGAGTTTGTTACTGCTGCAAGGGCTTTTGCCCGCAAAAAACCTATTATTGTTTATAAGGCTGGTCGTTTTCCCGAATCGGCAAAGGCTGCCGCATCCCATACAGGTGCAATGGCTTCCGAAGATGCTATATATGATGCTTTGTTTAGAAGAGCCGGTATTGCCAGAGTTTTTAATATTGGTAATATTTTTGATTTTACTGATTTTATTGTTCGGAAAAAAATCCCAAAAGGCCCAAACCTTGCCATTGTTACAAATGCAGGCGGCCCGGGGGTAATGGCAACTGACAGCCTGATTGCAAGAGGAGGTCATCTCACCAAATTGAGTGAAAATACAATGGTCAAACTCGATGCCGTTTTGCCATCGTTCTGGTCGCACAATAATCCTGTTGACGTACTTGGCGATGCAACACCCAAAAGAGTTGCCGATGCTACCCAAATTGTATTGAACGATGAGGGTGCCGATGCTGTTCTCGTAATCCTTACACCTCAAGCCATTACTCAACCCCTCGAAACAGCGAAGCAAATAATAAAATTGAGCGAAGGAACATCGAAGCCAATAATGGCAACATGGCTTGGCGGGCAGAGTATGCGCGAGTCGATGAATCTTTTTAGTAGTTCCGGAATTACGGCATTTCATACTCCGGAGCAGGCCATCCGTGCATATATGACTTTGGTTGATTACTCCAAAAACATGGAGGCACTTTATGAAACGCCTAAGGAGGTACCTGTGTCATTTTCGTACGACAGACAAACTTTGCGCAAAAAATTTGTGAATGAGGTATTTCCCAGGCAAAAGGTTTTGTCGCTTTCTGATGCTAAAGACCTGATTAATTCTTATGGAATCGAATCTACCAAACCTGTATTGGTAAACTCGGCAGAGGAAGCCGTTGATGTGGCCAATGATATCGGATATCCTACGGTAATAAAACTGGACTCGCCCGATGTGTCTCATAAATCTGATGTTGGCGGGGTAGTGCTCAATATTGAAAATGATGATATGCTTAGGGCGGCCTATAACAGGATGCTCGAAAAAGTAAATGCATTGCAGCCTAAGGTTTTGATAAATGGTATTACTGTACAAAAAATGATTGATACAGAGGGTTCGGTAGAACTGATACTTGGTATTAAAAAAGATGCCATTTTTGGTACAGTTATCCTCATTGGGATGGGTGGCCGGGAAGCTGAATTGTTGCAGGATCAGCGATTAGAGTTTCCGCCATTAAACGAAAGTCTTGCAAGCCAGATGATCGAGTCGCTCAAAATTTATCCTTTACTAAAGGGTTATCGTGGAAGTGCGCCAAAAAACATAAATAAACTCATCGAAGTTATGATACGTTTATCATACCTTGCGGCAGATTATCCTGAGATCGAAGAGCTCGATATCAACCCGATTATTGTTACAGATAAAGATGTAGTAGCATTAGATGCCAGGGTGGTGATTGATGAAGATACTTTAAAGAATCCGGTTCCCCAATATTCACATTTAATTTTGAGACCTTACCCCGAAAGGTATATTAAAAACATTAAACTTGGCGATGGAACAAATGCCTTATTACGCCCCATAAAACCAGAAGATGAACCTATGTGGCTCGAAATGCTCGGAAGCTGTTCAAAGGAGGCAATTTATTCAAGATTCAGGTATAATTTCCACTTCGATTCTCATGAAGTAGCCACACATTTTTGCTATATCGACTATGCCCGTGAGCTGGCCATTGTTGCCGAAATTGAAGTAGAAGGCCGCCGAAAGTTAATTGGGGTAGGCCGTTTGATTGGTGATTCGGATCTTGAGCTGGTTGAATATGCAATTCTTATTACCGATGAATGGCAGCGGAAGGATCTTGGGAAAATTCTTACCGAATATTGTGTTGAAATTGCAAAACATAACAAGTTTACCAGGGTATATGCAGAAACTACAAAGGATAATAAAGCTATGATATCGGTATTTAAAAAATTGGGCTTTTCTGTTGAATTCAGTATGGATACAAATGTTTCGGTGTATAAAAATTTATAATTTTTAGTTCTGCTGCGAATTTAGTGGAGCACCCAAAAATGATTTAATAATTCAAAGCTGTTTTTAATGTTTCCAAGTCCAAATTAACATTAGAAAGCCGGGAAAAAAAACTTTCCATCGTCCGAAGGACATGGAAACATTAAATTGTGTTCGTCCATAAAAATCATTATTTGATTTCTCAGAGAGGTTGTTGAGTCTTGTTATGCCGCTATGTTTTTACTTTTTATAACCGTGAATAAAATTCACGGTTTTTTTGTTGATTAAAATCAGCCGGATACTTTGATATATATAGCCTGTAGCTTTGTTTTTTCAGATTTTTCATATTCATTTTTTACTCTTCCGGTCAGACATTTTTTGTAGTTCATTTTTTAAACTCTTGAATATTAGCAAATTAAAAATTGCGAAATATTAAAAATCAATAACAAACTTATGTTGATTATCAGGCTTTTATAAACTCTAAAATTTCACAAATTCAACACGCCGGTTATTGGCTTTTCCTTCGGAAGTTCCGTTTTCGTCAATGGGTTTGCTCTCGCCCCAGCCTGCATATTTAAGTCGCTTAGCTGCAATGCTCATACTAATTAATCTATCCATTACAGCTTTTGCTCGTTCCTCTGAAAGTTTTTGATTCAGAGCATTGTCACCATCACTATCGGTGTGTCCTTCAACGCTAAAGTTTAGCTCAGGCT
>JAOZRY010000881.1 GCA_029939965.1 Bacteroidales bacterium
GATTGAGGTTGAGATTGAGGTTGAGATTGAGGTTGAGATTGAGGTTGAGATTGAGATTGAGATTGAGATTGAGGTTGAGGTTGAGGTTGAGATATATATTTTATCACGAAGCCCTCTTAACCTTAGCCTTAACCTTTGCCTTAGCCTTAACCTTAACCTTAACCTTAACCTTAGCCTCTACCTAATTCTATTTTAATAAAAAGTTCCGGATGGAAATATGTTCAATTCCTTTATAATTTCCTCTTGCCGTTTCATCCATACTAACAACTATTTTTGGTTGGTTATCAGGTATTGCCAGTAGATTACCAAATTCACGTTTATGTGTTTTTTCATCTGTAATAAGATAAGCTACCTGAACATATATTTTTTCTTCATTCTTTTCAGCAACAAAATCAATCTCCCTGTCTCCTTGCTTTCCAACATATACTTGATATCCTTTTGTCTTCAAATGCAGAAATACAATATTTTCGAGTACTTTACCAATGTCTTTTTGTTGAAAAGGCACTAATGCGTGTCTCATTCCCAAATCTTCAAAATAAAATTTATCACCAATTTCAAAGATTTTTCGGCCAACTATTTCTGTACGCTTAACACGTTCTACAAAATAAACTGCTTCAAGATACGATAAGTATTCAAGAACCAGTTTAGGACTAAGGTTAATTCGTTGCGATTTCAGGTAGTCACTAATTCGTTTGGCCGACACAATACTGCCGGTAATATCAACAAGATAGAAAATTAAATCCTGCAGAAAACTAATATTCCTAACGTTAAACCGTGCTACAATATCGCGTAATACAATTGTATCCTTAATATTTCTCAAATATTCATAAACAACCCTGTCTTCCTGCCTAAGATTAATAAGATGGGGCATACCTCCATACCTGATGTATTTCATTAATGCTTCGGCACTATCCGTTAGTTGGTGGAACTCAAGAAATTCAACATAGTTTAGCGCATAAACCCTGATTTGAACATAACGCCCACTCAAATATGTTGCCAGTTCACCCGAAAGAAGGGTTGCGTTACTTCCAGTACAATAAATATCCCAATCATCAATTGCATGCAAACTTCTCAAAGCGATTTCAAAATTCTTGATTTCCTGGACTTCATCTATAATTAAGTAATAATTTTCTCCTTTATTTGCTTGAGTCTTAAGGTAATCCATCAAATCGATATGTGTTTTAATGGCTTCAAACCTATAATCTTCCTTATTGATATAAATAATTCGACCTTTTGGATCACGCTTCCTTATTTCATCCATTACCTGCAGCAACACATAACTCTTCCCCACGCGGCGTTGACCGGTAAGAACCTTGATCAAACCAGAACCAATAAATGGTTCAATCTGATTAAAATACAGATTACGTTTTATGTATTTCTTCTTGGACATAGTTTAACGCATAAGACTAAATTACGCAAAAATACATTTTGTTTTACTTACACGAAAATGTTTTGCATAAAAAGATTAAGGTTCAAACTGAGAATTATTTTTCCATAATCTTCAGATTTAGGAAGTGGAATAGTCATTTCAAATACAATACCCGAAATATCTAATGCATTTTGCCATACTGGCATGTTGCGGAAATTTTTATACATTGGTTGAGGTTGAGGTTGAGGTTGAGGTTGAGGTTGAGATTGAGAGGTTGAGAATTGATTCGGTTAGCTGATCGTGTTACGA
>JAOZRY010000204.1 GCA_029939965.1 Bacteroidales bacterium
AATGGTTGTAGAACCAATATTACAAATGTGGGTATTATTACCAGTTAACAACCGTTTTATTAAAAATATCATCAACGAGATATTCAACAATTTGTTTAACGAGTCCATCGGAAACACTTGTTAAATCCTGAGTACTTGGATAATCTTCGTATCGTGTAAAACTTTGGCTGGTAAAACTCTGAGATTCATCAAAATTGTTGATAAAGGTTACTTTAATTGTAATGGTTAATCTGTTCATGGCCGCCACATCGTCGCTCTGGATAGCAACCGGGCGGGTATTATAACCCGTAATCTCTCCTTCAAGTGTCATGTCGCCGTCATTGTTTACCAATATCAAGCTGGTTTGCGATTGGAACTTATTACGCAACCCATCCGTAAATTCCTGGCTCAACATTGGGTTTATTAATGGAGCATTATTCGGAAACTGACTTATGTGAATTGTCTTTACCTCCGGCGGAATTGATGCTCCTGTAAAACTGTAGTTCATGCTGCATGAAATTACTATAAGCGTTAAGCATGTGGCGATAAAATATTTTGCTGTTTTAATCATCTGAGTAAGTTAACTGATATCATATTCTTTTATTTTACGATAAAGTGTACGCTCAGAAATCCCCAAATCAAGTGCTGCAGCTTTCCTTTTTCCTCTGTGCTTTTCGAGTGCTCTCTTAATGAGGTCAACCTCTTTTTTGGCAATCGAAAGTGATTCCTCAGCTTCATCAGAATCCTGAATGGTTGCTTCCTGAAAGGGTTCAAAATCAGTTTGAACTTCAATTTCATTTTCATCAGCCTTGGTATTGCTGATTTCGTGATAAAGTTTTTTTATTAATTGCGGATTACTTTCCTGGATATCAGATGTTTTTTTGCTTTGCATTATTTCGAGCATAGTTCGTTTCAATTCATTAACATCATTTCGCATCTCGAACAAGATTTTATAAAGTATGTCTCGTTCTGTCATATCCTTGTTTGCATCTCCTTTGGAGTATAGTACCGGAAGTTTTGGGATATATGCCTCAGGTAGATATTTCATAAGTGTTTGGTCACTTACTTCACGATCATTCTCGATAATTGAAATTTGCTCAGTAATATTTTTTAGTTGCCGTACATTTCCATCCCATCTGTAATTGTTGAGAACCACAACGGCATCACGGGTTAATTTTAATGTGGGCATACGATATTTTTCGGCAAAATCGTGAGCAAACTTTCTGAACAGTAAATGGATATCTTCCTTGCGTTCGCGCAGTGGAGGAATAAAAATCGGAACTGTACTCAATCGGTAATACAAATCCTGTCGGAATTTACCGTTGTCGATAGCTTCGGGAATATTAATGTTGGTAGCGGCAATTATACGTACATCCGTTTTTATAACTTTTGATGAACCTACCTTAAAAAATTCACCGCTTTCGAGTACACGCAGCAACCTTACCTGTGTAGAAACAGGCAGTTCAGCTACTTCATCCAAAAATATTGTACCTCCATCCGACACCTCAAAATACCCCTTTCGAGCTTCATAAGCCCCTGTAAAAGAGCCTTTTTCATGTCCAAATAATTCGGAGTCGATGGTGCCTTCGGGGATAGCCCCACAGTTTACGGCAATATATTTACCATGCTTTCGCGAGCTCATTTGATGAATTATTTTTGGGAAAACCTCTTTTCCTGTTCCACTTTCGCCGGTGATTAAAACAGTTAAATCGGTGGGAGCAACTTGTGTAGCAATATCGATGGCCCGATTTAAAACGGGATTGTTACCAATAATACCAAATCGTTGCTTTATAGTTTGTAATTCCATTGGCTTTGTGTTTATGAATTTTTATGCAAAGATAAATAAAACTTTGTCAAATATTCAGTTTCAGCTCCCTCACCTGTCATCGTGTCATAGTTTGTTTATAATGATGAAATGCGACAATGATGAAATGCTAAAATATTCCTTATTGGTTAAGCTAATGATATTAAATAGCTTATGTAAAATAATGTTTTATTTTCTATTTTGGTTATTGTTTACATTATGCATTGAATCATTGAAGCATTTTTGTGTGTTCCACTAAATTCGCAGTAGAACCTTATCTCTTATTCGTTTTCAGGAAAGAGGAAGATAATAAGAAATAAATTTTTGAAAGCAGATATCCTAATAAACCTCCTATACAGGCACCAGCCAATACATCGCCCGGAAAATGAACACCAAGGTATATTCTTGAATAAGCCACAAGACCTGCCCAAAAAAGGATGAGTAAAGTGAAATATGAATATTTGTTTTTGAAAAAAGGGATGAGAAAAACAGCAAGTGAAAAAGAGTTAGAGGCATGTGAAGAAACAAATCCATACCGTCCGCCACAATGATCTTTTACAATATGAACAAGTAATTGCAATTCGCTTTTGTGGCATGGTCTGGGACGCTCGAAATTGTTTTTTAGGAAAACAGTTAGCTGGTCGCTCATGGTAATTAAAATGGCTATCAAAACCAGTATCAACCACCATTGCCGGCGATATTCTTTAATAACAAGATAGAGCAGAAAAACATATAAAGGTATCCAAATAAGCCGGTCGCTAATCCAGTACATCAAAAAATCGAAAAAAGTATTATGCATTCCGTTCAGGAATAAAAAAGCTTTAGTATCGATATTGTTGAGCGTTTCTAACAAGGGTTGGAGCTGATTACTTGTTTAACTCTCGCCAGATTAAATCTTTCAATTTTGTTAAACCAACATTTGTAAATGATGATATGAAAATAAAAGGAACTGCAGGTAGATCTTTTTTAATTTCATCCATCAATTCCTGATCGAGCATATCGGTTTTTGTAATGGCCAAAATTTTGGATTTATCCAATAACTGGGGGTTAAACTGTTTGAGTTCATTAAGTAAGATATGATACTCTTTTCGGATATCTTTTGAATCGGCCGGAACTAAAAACAGCAAAATCGAATTTCGTTCTATGTGTCGCAAAAACCTTAATCCCAGTCCTTTTCCTTCGTGAGCACCTTCGATAATACCAGGAATATCGGCCATAACAAACGACTTATGCTCGTAATAACCAACAATACCCAAATTTGGTTTTAGTGTAGTAAAAGGATAATCAGCAATTTCAGGCGTAGCCGCTGAAAGCACTGATAGTAGCGTTGATTTTCCGGCATTTGGGAATCCAACCAGACCAACATCAGCGAGAAGCTTCAATTCAAGAATCTTCCATTCCTCCTGTCCATCTTCACCGGGTTGCGAAAATTTGGGAGCTTGCATTGTAGAAGATTTAAAATGATCATTCCCCTTACCGCCTCTTCCACCAGCCAACAAAACTTTTTCTTCACCATCATAAGTAATTTCAAACTCCACCTGATCGGTTTCAAAATCGCGTGCTACAGTTCCAAGCGGTACTTCAAGAATCACATCATCGCCAAACGCACCGGTTTTTAGCTGTCCTGCACCATTACCACCACGATCAGCAATTACGTGTTTTGTGTATTTCAGGTGCAACAAAGTCCATAGTTGTTGATTTCCCCGCACAATTATGTGCCCTCCACGACCACCATTTCCACCATCGGGACCACCTTTGCTAGTGCTCCTCGAACGCAAAAAGTGAGCTGAACCTGCACCACCAGCTCCTGATCGACAATTAATTTTTACATAATCAACAAAATTTGAATTACCCATTATAAAATAATTTCGAAATTAGTTTTTAACAACAATGAATTAATGCGTTGGCCATCATCATTTGTTTATTCTTTCAATTTATAAATATCGGATAAATTTCGGCCAAACCCATCATAATCCAACCCATATCCAACAATAAAATCATTAGGGATTTCCATACCAATGTAATCAATTGGGAAATCTTTTTGAAACGCATTCGGCTTAAATAGTAATGTGGCAAGCTTTACTTCTTTAGCCTCCAGCTTCATTAATTTGGGAATTGTACTGGCCATTGTAATTCCGGTATCAATAATATCTTCAACAATAATTACAGTTCTGTTATGCAATACTTCATCAAGCCCGATAATTTCGCGAACTACCGAAGTAGTTTTTGTGCCAACATAGGATGAAAGTTTTACAAATGAAACTTCGCAATCAAAATCAAATCGCCTCATAAGATCGGCTGCAAACACAAAAGCTCCATTCAAAACAACCAAAAACAGAGGTTGTTTATCCTTTACATCAGCTGCAATAATTTTTGCCATCTTGTCGATAGCTTTTTGTATTTCTTCGTTAGTTATAAAAACCTCAAAGGTTTTGTCGTGAACTGTTACATCATTCATTTCTCAAGTTTTAGAATAATTATCGCAAAGATAAACCTAAAACCCAAGTATAGATTTCAAATAAGTATTAAATTTGCGCTCCACAACAATAAAATCGAAATCAAAATGATTCCACAGGTAAGTATAATTATGGGCAGTACTTCGGATTTGCCGGTAATGGAAGGGGCTGCAAAAGTATTAAACGAATTGCAAATACCTTTTGAGATGAATGCACTTTCGGCACACCGGACACCCGAAAAAGTTGAACAATTTGCCAAATCAGCAAAAGATCGTGGGATTAGTGTTATTATAGCCGGTGCCGGCATGGCTGCTCATTTGCCCGGTGTTATAGCTGCCATGACTCCGATTCCGGTAATTGGTGTTCCCATAAAAGCTACATTAGAAGGGTTAGATTCGTTGTTGGCTATTGTTCAAATGCCACCCGGTATTCCAGTTGCCACCGTAGCAATAAATGGCGCAAGAAATGCAGGAATTCTAACTGCACAAATTCTGGCAACTGCCGATGATAAATTAATGAAAAAGGTTATCGACTTTAAAGAAAACCTCAAAGAAAAAATTATTTTGGCAAACAAAGATCTTTCGGCTGTAAAGTATGAATTTAAGGTTTAAAAATAAACACCAATCCTTTCAACTTCACCACACATGACTGTTAATGAAGAAACTGCATTAAAAATTGCTGAATCCCTGCTTCAGATTAATGCCATTAAGTTAAATTTGCAGAAACCGTACACATGGGCATCGGGATGGAAATCGCCGATTTATTGCGATAATAGAATAACCATTTCTTTTCCAAAAATTAGAAATTATATCCGGCAGCAATTTGTTAAAATAATCGCCGAAGAATTTGGTGATGTTGATGTAATTGCAGGAGTGGCAACCGGAGGGATTCCACATGGCATTCTTGTAGCTCAGGATCTGGGACTTCCTTTTGCGTATGTCCGGGGTGCAAGCAAAGGGCATGGCCTCACCAACAGGGTTGAAGGAATAATAGAATCGGGGCAGCGCGTAATCATAATCGAAGATTTGATTTCGTCGGGTGGAAGCGGTCTTAGTGCTGTTAATGCTGTTAGCGAATTGGGAGCCAACGTAAAAGGTCTTCTGGCAATATTTTCTTATGGTTTTAAAATTGCCGATGACAAATTTGAAGATGCATCTTGTAGAGTATTTGCATTAAGCGACTACAATCATTTGCTCAGCCAGGCAATTACCGACAACTACATCAGGGAAGAGGATGTGGATATTTTAAAAAAATGGAGAGAAAATCCTGAGAAATGGACAGGAAAATAAATAATTATGACAAGTTTTATTGGAAATAAATTGACCTACAGCGCAAAACCGGAACAAATTGCCGGCTTTTTTGGAGACATGCAAAATTTTAAAAAAATAATGCCTGAGCAAATCGAAAACTGGTCGGCTAATGAATCATCATGTTCTTTCTTTATCAAAAACCTGGGGAATCTCGGAATGTACAAAGGTGATTTTGATACGCCCAACCAATTTGGTTTTCCATCGAATGAACAATCAAAAGTAAAATTCACACTACTTTTCAAATACCGAGCTGAATCATCGGGTGAGGCAATGGGACATTTTGAAATTCTTGCTGAGATGAGCGCATTGGTTGAAATGATGGCTCGAAGACCATTGACTAACTTTGTGAATATACTTACAAAAAACTTTAGGGAAGTATGTAATTAATAGGTTTTACTACCATATTTAGTGGTAAACAATGATACTATTGTTCTGTTATAAATTTGATTATAATGATGAAATGCGACAAGGAGACAAGGAGACAATGCGATAAGGAGACAATGCGATAATGCGATAAGGAGACAATGCGATAAGGAAA
>JAOZRY010000205.1 GCA_029939965.1 Bacteroidales bacterium
AACTTACTTATTTCAAACGACTTAATGTAATTTTCCAGTAGCTTATCATACAGGTTTTTTATTTTATAAATCAATGGATGCTCCACATCCATCCAATAATTATCGATTTTATTAATTGGCATTACCTTAATTGATGTACCCGTGATAAAAGCAGATTCCATATTTTTTAATTCATATTGATAAATTTCTGTTTCCAGGCAAATAATCTGATGACTTTTACACAACTCAATAACTTTTTGGCGAGTAATACCCGGAAGAACCAGGTTTCTTTTTGCAGTAATTAATTTATTATTACGCACAAAAAAAATGTTTGATTTACTTCCTTCAGTAATTATTCCATCATGCCTAACCAGCAATACTTCATCAATCAGTTCTTTACGTTTTATTTCGGCAACCTGTTCGGTAAGAGGTTTATTAAAAACTTTTGCGTTGGGTTCAGGTCTTTCAATAGTCAGGGTCTTTGTTGTAAAGCCCTTTCTAATTATTTTTTCTGTAGGATATTTATGAGGAATGAAAAACAGGTAAATTTGAGTTTCTACTTTTCCTGAATCAATTTCGGGAAATGAGAAAATTATTTTAACATTTCCATTTGAGATATTGTTTACAACAACCAATTCTCTGATCTGGACAGCCAGCTTACGAAATGAAATTGTAATGCCGGAGTGCAGCAACGAAGCTGAATTTTTTAGACGTGCAAGGTGATCTTCTAAAAAAAGAGGAATACCATCAATAACCCGAACAACCTCATAAATAGATATTTTACGATTGCTCACCGGGCTTGTAAAATCAGAAACAGATGTAAGCTGATTATCAAGAAAAAGGTATTGCCCTTTTATTTCCATTGAAATTATTAATTTGAAGAGTTGGATTTTCCAGGACGAATATCCTGATTTGCAATAAGGTTGAGAATAGTTTTAAACTCCGATCTTGCTAATTTCCAATTATCAGGGTACAATTTAAACAGGTTCAAAATATCTTTTTGATGATTCTGTACATACATTGTAATGGACGATTTGCTCACTGATGGTTTCATGGCGGCAGCAACTTTTTGCCCGATAACCGGCATTTTAGTTTGCTTCAGTATTTTTATGGCATCCTCAATTCTATTCAGATAAATAAATGCTTTATCAAGTTCAAAACCGTGAACATCTTTTTCATTAGGAGTTTTTTTTGTCATTATTTTAAAATTTAGATAACTATCTTTAATAGCAATTGCTGAGTTATTATCACCTTCTTTTAACAATTTAGCCATCACCACTGCCTTCCAAATTGCTTCCTCCATATTTACTTTTGCAACAATACGATTCTTGATTTTTTCGATTGCTCCTTGTGAAAAATAAAAATCCTGACCCTGCTCTATCGAAATTTTTTCGAGATAGTAATTGCAAGAATCAACAAAACTCTCCTGGTATTTCAGCTTCAACTCAATCATTTCTTTGCGTTGATTTTCAAGCTCATCAACAGTGTTTTTAAATTGTTCTGTAACGATGTACCAAACATTAATATCTGATTTTGCAAGTGCAATCATCGCATTGATGGATGATTCGTAGGATTTTCCTACCAGATCCCTTTCTCTCATGGTTATGTCGTTGGTTCCGGTATCCATGCGGAGATTGCTCAGGTTTTTATGAAAATACAAAAAAATCAAATCGTTCAGAGGTTTTGTTTTACTATTTTCAATAGCTATCATAAGCACGTCTAATTTGCTCAGTAAATCTGTCTTTTTGTTCTCAAAATCCGGGATACGCCAGGGTATTTCACTTTTAGTAAACCAATAAAACCCTCTTTTATACTTTCTGAATTTATTGATTTTGGGAATAAAACCTTCAATATTAATGGCAATACCCTCACGAACATCAATGGAATTGTTTTTAGTTTTTGCTTTAATATTTCCTTCCAATGTATCGAAAAAGATAATATCGCACCTGATTATACCAGGTGTAAACTCGTCCAATACAAACAAAATGCTTTCTAAATAATGATACAGAAATGAAAATTTATCAGACATTCTACATTGCCAACCAAGGCATTAAATAATGTTTTTGAAATGGAGAAACGGGAGCCCATTTTATCGTGCCGCACAAAAAAAATTGGGGTAAAAGTAACAGGAATTGCATGAAATTAACAAGAAGTTAATCAAAATAATTCATAAAACTGAACTTAAACTGAATGGCTGTTAAGAAACCAGTTCAGTTTGTTCAGAAAAACATTCAGTCCATAATCATTGATTATCTGTGTGTTAGTTGTTTTTAATCGTATGTTTGTGGCCAGAATTTCAATTGACATTCAGCATTTGTTAAGTAAATCAATTTTATTAACTGAACCCCAAATAACACACCAATGAAACACCAATTTAAAAACAAACACAACCTGCATTTCCCGGTAAACTACCTCAAAAACCAACCGGAAACAACAACCATGACAAAGGCTGCGGCCAGCCCTCCAATTTCATTTTTAATGGATTTAAACTTCCCGGAGTACCAAAGTAAAATTATCGACCAATTACGGATGATAGTTCATTTATTTGTAACAACAGCAACAAAACGCTTTGCTTCGGGAAGTTTAATCCTCTCTCCCTTTATAAAAAAAATGGGAGCGTTTTTTATTAATCTACTCTCACCTATTATAATGGTGTTTTTAAAATTCGAAAGTATCCTGATTCATCACCTTACAATAATCCAGGAAGATTTTTTTAAATTTATGGACAGTTTTGTAATGATGGATGTTGATGTGCTACAGCCTGCAATCGTTTCTCAAATTGCTCACGACACACCATTTTCTAATGATAAAAAAGTTTCTGATAGTCGTAAAAAAATCCATAGAAATATGTTTTCCCAAGCCCATTTGGTTAGCATAAAAAATATAAAACAAGCAATACATAAAACTAAAAACAATGAAGCTAAAAAAAGAAGTTTCACAAATGCTTCTGCAAAATTTATAAACCCTGCAAGGTTTACTGCTCTATACGAAAAACCCAAAAGTAAATTTGTTTTTATAAGAAAAACAGATTCCCTGTTGAAATCCTTATGCCGGATTAATATTCATAATCCATTTCTCAAACTACCACTTAAAATCATTTTTATGCAAATTGCTGCATTCGGTCATCGGCATTACAACCGGTTATTCGATGTCATGGATTCAGTAATTATCACAAAACACCCTCAAAATCAATTCGTTTATGAACACTAACTACCCCTTACATTCACACGGAGTTTCTAATGTTACCCTGCATTACGAAACAGTAATCCGGAAGCTCTGCTTCAAGTCCGGCAAATTTATGAATAGGATTCAACTATTCGAAATTATCTGATCAATGAAATTTCCTTACTTTTGCTCAATCAGCCGATTGGATTAAAATTTGGAAATGACTGCCTGGAAAAACGATCACGTACTTAGCCGGAAATATTTCCCGCCAACTGAAGCAGTAAAACACGCTGTTTATCAATTCGAGAGCATTACTCTTGAAGAGATGGACAGCGTGAAGCTTATGGATAGGTTTGATACCAAGTTTGTTTTTTCGGTTGATCGTTTAACCGAGATATTGCAACTTGCCACAGATTATTACAGGATTCTGGAAATTAAGGATCACCGGATTTTCAATTACCAATCGCTTTATTACGATACCATTGGGTTTGATATGTATCACAAACACCATAACCGGAAACTAAACCGGTTTAAGGTAAGGAAGCGCGAATATGTGAATACCGGGCTGGTTTTTTTTGAGGTGAAGTACAAATCTAATAAGGGTCGAACCCGAAAAAAACGCATTGAAGTTTCGAACCGGAACAGAAAATTTTGTAAAGAAGAGAAAAAATTTTTGAAGAAGATTACACCCTACCGGGCAAAAATGTTAGTGCCAACATTACAAAACAATTTCGACAGAATTACTCTTGTTCACAAGCATAAAGCCGAACGTGTTACAATAGATATTGACCTAAACTATGCAAAGGGTTCTAAAATGATAGACCTGCCTTTTTTAACCATAGTCGAAATAAAACAAGGCAGGAATTCCGGCGTTTCTGATCTCGAAAAGATTCTGAAAGACAAACATATCCTCTCCCTTAATTTTAGTAAATATTGTATGGGAATGGTAATGGCATACAATGATTTAAAGTACAACCGATTTAAACAGAAATTAATAAAAATTAATAAACTTAGCAATACCAGGCTCTTATATTTGGAATAACTAACCAACATGTTGTTTAAATATTTTGTTGTCAATTTCTCGCTTTGCGGTTTCAATAATATATCATAAATCATAAATCGAATTAGTAGCTATGCTTCATTTTATCACTGATCCAAAACTTTTTGGTGTTGAGCTTTTTAACCAAAATGATTTTTTAATGATGGGATTCAGATTCCTCATGAATTTGATATTTACCCTTATCATTGTCAGATACGTTTACTATATCTATAACCGACGGAAAGAATATCTTTTTACCTATTTCCTGATTAGTATTTCCGTTTTTTTTCTTTCGTATTTGCTTCAGAATGTTGATTTACAACTGGGTTTTGCACTCGGTCTTTTTGCGCTTTTTGGCATTATTCGCTACCGAACCAATCCAATTCCCATTAAAGAAATGACCTACCTGTTTCTTGTAATTTGCATTTCGGTAATGAATGCGCTTTCTGACAAAGAAATCAGTTATTCGGAATTGCTTTTTGCAAATGTTGTTCTGGTTTTGGTAACAATGATTATCGAGTACTTTTGGAGCTACAAACACGAATCGAGCAAAACCATTATTTATGAAAAGATAGAACTGATAAAACCTCAAAACCAGAAAAAATTTATAGCTGACCTGGAAAAACGTACAGGATTAACTATTAGCCGTGTCGAAATTGGTAAAATCAACTTTCTTCGCGATACCGCCGAAATTACCATTTATTACCTGTGGGATAAAAATGCGACTAATTTCTTTGAAGCTGATACACTCGACAATTTTACCTTTAAAGATAATGAATTGAAAGAATAATGGATTATTGATTTACATCTAACTTTATCCTATGCATTTATTTTTGAAACATTTTTTTATTCTCCCGGTATTTATCCTAATATTTTCGTTCAACGCTAATGCGCAGGATTATTCCAAAGGAAATGCTGCTCCGCTTTTTAAGGCTCACGAAATGGTAAACATTTCCTTACGAGGCGATTTTAAAACAATACTTAAAGATGTTGGTGATGATAGAACAGAACATCCTGGTTTTCTTGAGTATGTTGACGATGGTGATACCATTGTGCTAAATGTAAAAATAATGACCCGGGGAAATTTTAGAAGAAATTCTGATAATTGTATTTTTCCGCCATTGCGAATAAATTTTAAGAAAAAACAAGTTAAAGGAACTTTATTTGAAGGGTTGGATAAGATAAAGCTTGTAACACATTGCAGACCAAATTCAAGAGCCTACCGGCAGTATATTGTTGGAGAGTATTTGGTTTACCGTGTTTTTAACATTTTAACCGACACTAGTTTTAGGGTAAGACCTATCTCTATGAATTACATCGACGAGCCCACAGGTAAAAAATCGCAGGAGAGTTTTGCGTTTTTCATCGAATCGGATGATGCATTTGAAGACAGGTTTAATGCAAAAGAAGTAAAACAAAAGTATTTTTTTCAGGATAGTACACAATACGATCATATTAGCAGGCTGGCAGTATTCCAGTATTATATAGGGAATACGGATTGGGCTGTTTCAACATTGCACAATATCAAACTTTTTTCGATCGACAGTCTATCCCCACCCTTTGCCATTCCGTACGATTTTGATTGGTGCGGAGTAATTAGCGCAGTTTATGCCAAACCTCAGCCACGCTTTGGACTTGATGTAGTTTCTGAAAGATTGTTTCGTGGGTTTTGCCGAACGAGAGAACAGCTTGCCGAACAATTTGAATATTTCGTTGAAAAGAAAAAAGAAATTTATGAGCTTTATGAAAACTTCGAATACATGCGCGATCGTAAGCGGAAGGATGCAATACATTATTACGATGATTTTTATGATCTTATTGAAAATGAAGCCATGATAGAATTGGAGTTTTTTGACAGATGCCTGAAGGTTGATAAATTTTAGTTGGATACAAGGGGAGAATGA
>JAOZRY010000206.1 GCA_029939965.1 Bacteroidales bacterium
CATTTATTTACCACTAAAATTGTAGTAAAACCAAAAATACAATAACTTTGCGCTATGTTTGTTAACAATCTGTATCAACATTTTTCTATCTGATAATGAAACTATTAACTTTCATATTCATTTTTATTTTCGCATATTATGTGATAACAAAATACATTTTCCCGCTTCTTGTCAGGGTTTTTATCAGGAAAGCAAAAGAGAAGTTTAGTAATTTCCAGCAATATTCCGAACCGGAAGAGATTAAAAATGAAGGAGAAGTTTCGGTAAAATATGTGCCTCCTGAAGCAAAGAAAAGTAAGTTTAACCCTGATGATACCACCGATGTTGACTATGAAGAAATAAAAGAGTAAATAAACAGATTAAAAAAAATAATTAAATGGGAAAGTTTTCGATTAAAAATTTATGGCCATATCTTGCAGCTATTGTTTTGTTTATAATCCTCGGTCTCACATTTTTTTCACCCGTACTGGAAGGGGAAAAATTAAAACAATCCGACATTGTTAATTTTAAAGGAATGTCGAAGGAAATAGCTGATTACCGCGATGCTACCGGTGATGAGCCTTTGTGGACAAATTCGATGTTTGGAGGCATGCCCGCTTATCAAATTTCTACCTTGTACAAAGGTACATACCTAAAAACAATCGACAAGATATTTATGTTGGGGTTACCTCATCCGGTGAAGTTGGTGTTTTTGTATTTTCTTGGTTTTTTTATTTTGCTGTTGATTCTTCGTGTTAATCCCTGGTTGGCTGTTTTGGGAGCAATTGGTTTTGCTTTTTCGTCATATTTTTTCATTATCCTCGAAGCCGGGCACAATTCCAAAGCTCACGCCATTGGGTATATGGCACCGGTTTTGGGAGGAATTATTCTGGCTTATCGCGGTAAATATTTGTGGGGAGCTGCTATTACAGCACTTTTTCTCGGACTGGAACTTTCGGCAAACCACCTTCAAATTACCTATTATCTGCTGATCATAGTTGTACTTTTTGGAATTGCCCAATTCATCGAAAGCTACATAAAAAAAGAACTCCCTCATTTTTTTAAGGCATCGGTTGTTTTAATTTTTGCAGCCATATTAGCAGTAGGAGCAAATATTTCAAATATTTGGGCTACCTGGGAATATGGAAAACATACAATAAGAGGGAAAACCGAATTAACCTCCGAAAAAGAGAACCGGACATCAGGATTGGATATCGACTATGCCACTGCCTGGAGTTATGGCATTGCCGAAACTTTTACATTGCTAATCCCCGATTTTATGGGTGGTGCATCTGGCAAAGCCCCATCCGAAAATTCTCAAACTTACAATGAACTAAAAAAGGTAATACCCGGACAGCAAGCCAAAGCATATTTACCATATTTCTCGATGTATTGGGGGAAGCAGCCTTTTACTTCCGGCCCCGTTTACGCAGGTGCAATCATGTTTTTTTTGTTTGTTCTTGGGGTAATAGTAGTAAAAGGCAAGTACAAATGGTGGCTGTTGAGTGCTACAATATTAGGAATTATGCTTGCATGGGGCAAAAATTTTATGCCTCTCACCGAGTTTTTTCTGCACTACGTTCCCGGATATAATAAATTTAGAGCCGTGTCGATGACAATGGTTATTGCTGAACTTACAATACCATTGTTGGGTATTTTAGCATTGAAAGAAGTTTTTGATAAAAATATAAACAAGAAAAAAGCTACAAAAGATTTAATGCTTGCTCTGGGAATTACAGGTGGATTAATCTTGTTTGTTATCATGTTTGCAGGTGCGCTGTTTGATGTTTCAGCGGCTTCCGATTCGCGGCTTACCGAGTCAGGATTTCCTCAATCGCTGGTTAATGCCCTTGAGCACGACCGAGTGTCTTTGATACGATCAGAAGGAGTTAGGTCGCTTATTTTTATTTTAATATCGGCTGTTGCAATCTGGATATTTATTGCCGGTAAAATAAAAAAGGAATTTGTTTTTGTTGCACTTATTGTTTTGGTTATTGCCGATATGTGGACAGTAAACAGAAGATATTTAAACGATGAAAATTTTGAGACAGCCCACAGAGTTGATAATCCATTTATACCCACAGCTGCCGATAAGCAGATTTTGCAGGATACAGACCCGAATTTCAGAGTGCTCAATAGCACTGTAAATACCTTTAATGATGCAAGCACCTCCTATTTTCATAAATCAATTGGTGGCTATCATGGTGCAAAACTCCGAAGATACCAGGAACTTATCGACCATCATATTTCGAGAAACAACATGGCGGTGTTGAGCATGCTCAACACCAAATATTTTATTGTTCCAGGGCAGGGAAACCAACCTACTGTACAACAAAACTCAGCAGCTCTTGGTAATGCCTGGATAGTGGAAGAATATAGAATTGTAGAAAATGCGGATGAGGAGATTAATGCTCTCGGAAATTTCAATCCCGAAAAGGAAGCTATTATTGATCAAATATTTGACGGGCAACTGCAAGATTTTAATAAAAATAACACCGATCCTGAGGCATCAATACAATTAACAAGTTACAAACCCAACGAACTGGTTTACGATTTTAAATCATCAGGAGATGAATTGGTAGTATTTTCTGAAATATACTACGATAAAGGTTGGGATGCATACATCGATGGCGAAAAGTTGCCATATCTCAGAGCGAATTTTGTTTTGCGAGCAATGGTTGTGCCGTCCGGCGAACATGAGATTGTTTGGAAATTTGAACCTGCCGTATATTATACAGGAGGCACATTATCGGCTATTTTTTCGGTTATAATTCTCTTAATGTTTTTTGCTGCTATGGGCAATGAAATGAAGGATAAGCTAAAGCCGCTTTCGAAAAAGTAGTATGAAAAAGAAAGTGTTAATCATAACTTATTATTGGCCTCCAAGTGGGGGGTCTGGGGTACAACGCTGGTTATACTTCAGTAAATACCTTGTGGATTTTGGGTACACTCCAATTGTTTTAACTGTAAGCGAAAAATCAGCATCATATAAAAACCTGGATTATGGTTTACTTAAAAAAGTAAAACATATCAAAACATATAAAACCAAGACTTTTGAGCTCCTAAAATTATATTCACTTATCACTACGGGTAACACACGAAAAGGTATTCCACAAGGACATATTGGTAACAAAAAGAAAAGTTTCTTCAAGCAAATGTCCAGTTTTATACGGGGAAATTTATTCATCCCTGATGCACGAAAAGGTTGGAACTTATTTGCAATCCGACAAGCAGAAAGTATTATTAACACAGAAAATATCCCTCTAATTATTACAACTGGCCCTCCGCACTCAACTCATTTAATTGGAAAAAAACTTAATGATAAATTGGGTGTTAAATGGGTAGCCGATTTTCGTGATCCATGGTCAGAATTATATTACAACAAAGACTTGATGCGCACACAACATACCATAAAAAAGGATATAACTCTGGAAGTGGGTGTTTTAAACCAGGCAGACCTTATATTAACCATTGGCATTAAAATGAAAGAACTCCTATTGAAAAGAATAACATTCAATAAGGAAAAAATTCATCACATTTATAATGGTTTCGATTCTCATTTGATGAGATCGATTAAAAATGTTGAACATTCCAATTTTGAAATTTCATTTATTGGCGTACTTAGTCATAATCAACCATTTGAAAGTATAATTAAAGCACTGAAACTTTTTATTACAAACAATAATACTAACAAAATCATTCTTAATCTTGCCGGAACAATTCAGAATACTATACTCTCAAGTTTTAAGCATGAATTGCCTGAAATTGATATCCGACATTTTGGATATGTCTCTCATGAAAAATCAATTCAGCTAATGAAAAGATCACAGCTCTTATTGAATTGCCTTGCAGAAATGAAACAAAGTCAAATACTGATTTCCGGTAAGCAAATGGAATATGTGGCCACAGGAAACCCAATTATAGTTTTTGGTGACACCCAAGGAGAATCAGCACTACTTTTAAAGGAAATACCTAATGCAAAAACATTTGCAAAAAATGACTTTTTACCAGCGAGCATGTTTATTCAATTGGTTTACGATAAATGGAAAGAAAAAAAACCTTTTATTAATCAGGTAGAAAACGAATCTATCTTAAATAAAAGTCGATATGAAACAACACGACAATTATCTTTACTCTTAAATAAATTCTATAATGTTTAATGAAATAAAAAAAGTATTGGTATTAGCTCCACATCCTGATGACACAGAGTTTGGATTAGGCGGAACAATACAAAAGTTGATTGACCTTGAAAAAGAGATTCATGTAATAGTTTTTAGTTTGTGTGAAAAATCAACACCAGAAGGATTTAAGATTGGCACTATCGAAGAAGAGATGTACAAATCCTTTAAATTCTACGGAATCAAAAACGAAAGACTTCATATTCTCAACTTTCCAGTGAGAGAGTTTCCGGCAAAGCGACAAGAAATTCTTGAAGTGCTCATCAGCCTTAAAAAACAAATTAATCCTGATTTAGTATTTCTTCCATCATCAAGCGACATTCATCAGGATCATAAAACAATTTACGAAGAAGGTATCCGTGCCTTTAAATATTCCAGCTTGCTGGGATATGAGATGCCTTGGAACAACTTCGGGTTCACTTCGTTTGTGTTTGTAAAATTGGATCAGCATCATATCGATAAAAAAATTGCAGCACTAAAATTATATAAAACACAAGAAAAACGTAATTATAGTAATGTTGATTTTGTGATTTCACTAGCCAAGCTTAGAGGAGGTCAAATACAACAAAATTATGCAGAGTCATTCGAGTTAATCAGGTTTATTCAAATGTAAAATTATGGCAAATTATTCTGATATTATTACCTGGTTCAAATCCAGATCAAATCATATAATTGGTAATAACAAATCTCAGTTAACAATTACAGCCCCCAGAGGCATTGTCGATGCTCGGGAAAATCATATTTCATTCATTACTAAGAAAGTAGAATCTCAATTTATTAACATCATAAACAGCACTACGTGTAAGTTAATTATTCTTGAAGAAGCACTACTGACTGATGAAAACAAGAAAAAATTACCAGTAGATATTAGTTTTATTATCTCTATAAATCCAAAAAGCGACATTATTGATGTTTCACAACAATTTTTTGGATTCCAGAAAAAAAACGAAAAAACTATTATCGACCCAAGAGCAAGTATTGACAAAAGTGTTTCAATAGGAAACGCTTCAATTATAGACGCTTTTGCAGTCATCGAAGAAGATGTTAAAATTGGCACGAATTGCATCATTGGTGCAAATACTGTTATCAAAAAAGGAACAATCATCCAAAATAATGTTGAAATTGGGTCATGCAATGTAATTGGCGGCACTGGTTTTGGTTATGCAAAACAAGCAGGCAGCAACGAATATGAACAATTCCCGCATTTTGGTATAGTAATCCTAAAAGACAACGTGCATATTGGAAATAATACCTGCATCGACAGGGGTTCACTTTCAGACACCATTATTGAAGAAGGTGTAAAAATAGATAATTTGGTACATATTGCACACAATGTTAAAGTTGGAAAAAATTCGGTTGTAATTGCCAATTCAATGATTGCTGGAAGTGTTATCATAGAAGAAAACTGTTGGGTGGCACCCTGTGCAACAGTACGGAATGCCATAACCATTGGCAAAGATTCAACTATTGGGCTTGGCAGTACAGTTACTAAAAGTGTTCTGGCAGGCCAGGTGGTGATGGGCAACCCAGGGCTTCCCATCGAAGACTTCCTAATCTTGCGAAAGCATCAGAAAACAGTTATAAAAGAAAACTCGAAATAGAAACATTTTTTAATATCTGGCCTCAAAACGGCCAATTATTTGCATCGGCTCTAAAGATGGAGATGCAGCAAAGATTATTAATGAATAGCAGTTTCTAATAAAAGGTAATAAATTCGTTTAATATTTTAACACAATAGTCTTTTTTAGTCAAATGAGAATTGGGATTATTATTCAATCAAGATTAGGAAGTAAAAGGTTGCCAAGAAAGCTTCTTTTAAAATTTTCAGAACAAGATACACTTATTGACCTGGTGATAAAAGGGAGTATTGATGCTTTTGATGCGGATAATGTAGTTTTAGCAACTACAACAAATCCTATAGATGATC
>JAOZRY010000882.1 GCA_029939965.1 Bacteroidales bacterium
GCCCTCGCTCTCACACTTTTTCGCTTCGATCACGACTTTCCAAACAGGCTCTGAGCAACAATCGCTTTTGAATGATTAATGTAAAGCTATTGCGGCCCGCTTCATTTTTAAAGTGGTCGAATTCGACCCCTTTAAATCCCGGATTATTCAAAACCTCCCATAGACCAAGAAATTCAATCGTGTTTTTGCTGCGCATCCAGTTCTTTACGACATCCTTCGGTTCATGAGGGTTCTTGTATCTGGCAATATCGGTAAGAGATAAGTAATCCTTTTTTTCCTTTTGAAAAATTGTAACTTCTGTGCCTTTGACAGTAATTCTTTCGCTTTTCATATAAAATGCTCCTTAACTCACCAAAAACCAGGCAATCTGATCAAAATTGTTCAGTTGATACTTTTCACCGGTTTTAATATTTTGCTTTAACCTGTTTAAACTGCCTTGGTCGCCTTTTTTGAGTTTCGCCAGTATATCCTTGGAAATTCATTTATGAACTTTAAGTTGTTATTTTCATAATCTAATATCATTTTTACCAGACATCCGCTTTTTCAGGAATTCCGGATTCACAAGGAACCCCGGTCAGACACAGACCGCAGCCATATCCGTCAAAGGCATACTCAGATTTCACATAATCCTTGGTAACCGGAAAAAGGTGTTTGTAGCACAATTCTTTATTTTTTCCAGCTTCCGTGATAGCGCCTGCGGGACATCTTGATATGCATTTCCCACAAAAACCTTTGGTAAAAAAGAGACAGTACGCATGGTGATCCGTATAAGGTCGGGGCGTCGGTGTGACCGCAATTTGGGCAATAACGGAACCTGCGCGCATCGCCTTGCCTACGGGAGCGATAAGCCCATCACAAAGGCCGAATGTTCCGAGTACTGATGCCAAGCTACTTTGTATATTTAAAATCCGATCTAAAGCCCTGCTAATAGTAATTATAAACAGAAAAATATTAAAAAAACTACAAATTTATTG
Source organism: Bacteroidales bacterium (assembly GCA_029939965.1). Classification (GTDB taxonomy): domain Bacteria; phylum Bacteroidota; class Bacteroidia; order Bacteroidales; family 4484-276; genus SABY01. The sequence goes on from JAOZRY010000882.1 coordinate 975, forward strand.
AGTGAATGGTAAATTATAGAATTACTTTTCATCTTTTATTGACCGTTTTAATGCTTTTATCGCTTTATCAAAATCCGATTCTATTCTATAAATGCTTTTTCTTCTACTTGCCTGGCAGATATTTTCCCTTTTCCAGCCAAGACTTTATATTCGTAGAACAATAAGAATTTATTTACACTTTCAGCAAACGCCTCCATTGTAAATTTGATTCCATTTTCGGCATCCTTCATATCAGGCTAAAAGCAGTTTACACTTCTAAAGAAGTGCAGCCCTTGATGAACCACGAATGAACACGAATAATTTATTTTTATTAGTGTTAATTGGTGGTTCGCACTTCTTTATGATTACCTAATTGTTAACCGACAAATGAAGGATGCCGAATTATTCTAAAATATTTGAAACCATAAGAGCATATTGAAAATCGTATGTTAACACTTTTTTATATTATCAATACAAATTTTTCTGGTTGATAAGATTAGATGGTTGTTATATAGATAAAATTTTAAAGGGTTAATTCAAATGCTGATACTTATAGACTTATCCGTATAATTTCAATAGGTTAATGTAAAAAATAAAACTTATAGACCTATGCGATTTTAGCAAATGTGAATTTGCACGTCGTAACGCCTTTAAATATTTATCTTCATCATATTGGATTCGTTCACGCCAACAGTGTGACATGATGCGAATCCATTTA
>JAOZRY010000207.1 GCA_029939965.1 Bacteroidales bacterium
TTTGTAAAAAACAATAAAATCATGGCAACATTACAAATACACAGCAACAACGCCGATGACCTTAATTTGCTTAACGAAATGGCAAGGCGCATGAACCTGAAAACAGAATTGAAAATACCTGAATCTGAAAAAAGTGCCGAACACGATAAGCCAGTTATTGATTACAAAGATACGGCCGAGGGAGTTGTAGAAGGTGTAAAACGGGCAATAATTGAAGTAGAAGAAGCTGTGGCAGGTAAAAGAAAGTTAAAAACTTTAGAACAATTGTTGGATGAAAATAGGGATTGAATTATCTGATAGTTTTGAAAAGGATTTCAAACGTTTGAAAAAGCGTTATAGGTCGCTTACCTCCGATCTGAACATTTGATAACATTGCTTACAATTTTCGACAAACCCGAAAAAGACAACATTACCGAAAAGGAAATATTTATGGAAATGTTTTATAAATATCTTTTCGGTGGGCAAAGGCTACGAAAAAGAACACATCGTTTTCAAGTTTTAACCCGATGCGATATTGACCTAATCTGATGCGGAAATAATCAGAATACCCTTTCAGTTTTATAAGGTTTTTTATTTCGTTTAAGGATTCTGCTTTTTCAGCATCTTCAATAACTCTTGCAATCTTTAATTTTAATTGCTTGTCAGGTATCTTTGAAACTGCTTTGAGAAAGGAGTTTTTAAAACCTACTTTCATTTTTCCAAGGCTTTCATCACACTTTCACGACTTACGTTTTCAGTGTCCATTCCCTCATTTATAAGCATTGCAAGACCTGCATCTTCAATTTCCTGTGCGCTCAGGCTCTTTGCACGGTTGCCAATTCTTTTGGCTAAACTAAGCCATAACTTTGCATCCTTTTTATCTTTTACCTCAATAATAATTGTATCCATAAAATACTGTTTTGCACAAAAATATAAATAATACGCTTATTTTTGTAATGCTTTGCTAAATAAAACACTTGCTATGGAAAGTTCTTTTAACGGAATAATTGACGAGATTTATAATTTACCTCTTGAGGATAAACAACATCTGCTCGACCTGCTTGAAAATAATATTACCGAAGAAAGAAGAAATGACATTTATAGAAATTATCATTCAGCTTTAAATGAAGAAAAAGCAGGGAAACTGAAATCTTCATCCAATATTTCGCACCTCAAAAAAATGTTATAGTGTCCCATAATTGCTTATGATAAAACAATAAAAAAAATGAGAATCATATTTACCCTATTTTCCTTGTTATCCGTAATCATCTTGTTCGCCCAGCATCCATCTAAAACCAAAATCATCCAACCATAAAAAACTGTTACGTTTGGATTCTCATCGGCAAAGGCTTCCATCTATTTTAAAAAATAATGGAAGCCTTGAATTTTAAAACAATACGGTTAACTTTTGTTACTTTTGTAAAAAATAATAAAATTATGGCAACATTACAAATACACAGCAACAACGCCGCCGACCTTAATTTGCTCAACGAAATGGCAAGGCGCATGAACCTGAAAACTGAAATAAAAATACCAGAACCTGAAACAAATGCCGAACACGATAAGCCGGTTATTGATTACGAAGACACACCGGAAAGGATTGTTGAAAAAATAAAAATGGGTCTTAAAGAAGTGAAAGAAAGGAATGCTGGCAAAAGAAAGTTAAAAACATTAGAACAATTGTTGGATGAAAATAGGGATTGAATTATCTGATAGTTTTGAAAGGGATTTCAAACGTTTGAAAAAGCGTTATAGGTCGCTTACCTCCGATCTGAACATTTGATAACATTGCTTACAATTTTCGACAAACCCGAAAAAGACAACATTACCGAAAAGGAAATATTTATGGAAATGTTTTATAAATATCTTTTCGGTGGGCAAAGGCTACGAAAAAGAACACATCGTTTTCAAGTTTTAACCCGATGCGATATTGACCTAATCTGATGCGGAAATAATCAGAATACCCTTTCAGTTTTATAAGGTTTTTTATTTCGTTTAAGGATTCTGCTTTTTCAGCATCTTCAATAACTCTTGCAATCTTTAATTTTAATTGCTTGTCAGGTATCTTTGAAACTGCTTTGAGAAAGGAGTTTTTAAAACCTACTTTCATTTTTCCAAGGCTTTCATCACACTTTCACGACTTACGTTTTCAGTGTCCATTCCCTCATTTATAAGCATTGCAAGACCTGCATCTTCAATTTCCTGTGCGCTCAGGCTCTTTGCACGGTTGCCAATTCTTTTGGCTAAACTAAGCCATAACTTTGCATCCTTTTTATCTTTTACCTCAATAATAATTGTATCCATAAAATACTGTTTTGCACAAAAATATAAATAATACGCTTATTTTTGTAATGCTTTGCTAAATAAAACACTTGCTATGGAAAGTTCTTTTAACGGAATAATTGACGAGATTTATAATTTACCTCTTGAGGATAAACAACATCTGCTCGACCTGCTTGAAAATAATATTACCGAAGAAAGAAGAAATGACATTTATAGAAATTATCATTCAGCTTTAAATGAAGAAAAAGCAGGGAAACTGAAATCTTCATCCAATATTTCGCACCTCAAAAAAATGTTATAGTGTCCCATAATTGCTTATGATAAAACAATAAAAAAAATGAGAATCATATTTACCCTATTTTCCTTGTTATCCGTAATCATCTTGTTCGCCCAGCATCCATCTAAAACCAAAATCATCCAACCATAAAAAACTGTTACGTTTGGATTCTCATCGGCAAAGGCTTCCATCTATTTTAAAAAATAATGGAAGCCTTGAATTTTAAAACAATACGGTTAACTTTTGTTACTTTTGTAAAAAATAATAAAATTATGGCAACATTACAAATACACAGCAACAACGCCGCCGACCTTAATTTGCTCAACGAAATGGCAAGGCGCATGAACCTGAAAACTGAAATAAAAATACCAGAACCTGAAACAAATGCCGAACACGATAAGCCGGTTATTGATTACGAAGACACACCGGAAAGGATTGTTGAAAAAATAAAAATGGGTCTTAAAGAAGTGAAAGAAAGGAATGCTGGCAAAAGAAAGTTAAAAACATTAGAACAATTGTTGGATGAAAATAGGGATTGAATTATCTGATAGTTTTGAAAGGGATTTCAAACGTTTGAAAAAGCGTTATAGGTCGCTTACCTCCGATCTGAACATATTAAAAAATGATTTGCTTGAAAACCCTTATCTGGGGATTGATTTAGGTAAAGGTGTTTACAAAATACGCTTGGCTATTAAATCAAAGGGTAGGGGCAAAAGTGGTAGCGGTAGAGTGGTTGCGCATCACACTATCTTCTTGGAAATGTCGGAGCATTTGATAACGTTGCTTACAATTTATGATAAATCAGAAAAAGTCAATATTACCGAAAAGGAAATAATTGCACTATTAGAGAAAAACGGGATAATATAATTTCAATTTGAAAATCGATATAATAAATTAACTCGTTTTGTAACGAGAGTTTAAAAAAAAATAGTGATCTAAAATTGAATGGGCAAATATTCAAAACTCATACTAAAAATTTTGTTAGGAAAGTCAGATGCATCTGTACGTTTTTCTGAACTTATGAATTTAATGGGTTTTTTAGATTTTGAGGAACGGACAAAAGGTAGCCATCACATGTTCAGAAAAGAAGGGGTATCCGAAAAAATTAATCTCCAAAAAGATGGTAGCCATGCAAAACCCTATCAAGTGAAACAGATTAGAAATATCATTTTAAAATACAAATTGGGAGGAGATATTGATGCAAAAATATGAAATAATAATTTACTGGAGTAATGCTGATGATGCCTTTATCGCCGAAGTACCAGAGCTGCCGGGATGTTCAGCTCATGGCCATTCGCAAGAGGATGCCTTACACAATGCTAAAGAAGCCATAAATTTATGGATAGAAACCGCCAGGGAATTTAACGATCCGATACCTTCTCCAAAAGGGGAAAAGCTAATATTTGCATGAAATTAAAAATAAGAATCACCCTGTCCCTTTTTATTTTGCTAACAGGATTTAACCTGTTCGCCCAGCACCCGTCCAAAACCCAAATCATCCAGTCGCACGATTATTATTATGGCATGGGTGTTCACAACGATGAAAACCGTGCCCGCGAAGAGGCAGTACGCGAACTGAGCGAAATGATTTCGGTTACCATTGCCAGCCAGTTCGAGTTTATCGGCACCGAAACCAAAATGAAATACGAGGAGTTTGCCTCATCGGTAATTAAAACCTATGCCACCGCCACCCTGAAAAATGTTGAGCAAATACGCAGCATCACACCAAACGGGCAGGTGGAAATATTATGCTATATGTCGAAAGCACGGGTAAAAAAACTCTACAACGAACGGGCAGGGATGGCTTACCGAATGTACACAAACGGCATTGATAATCGCGACCGGGGCAACCTGGCCTTTGCATTGAAGAATTTTTATTTTGCCAACCTGCTTATTAAATCCATCCCCGAAGAGCGCATTATCGTCAGCAATAACGAGATCAGCCTTCTAATCCCGCGTGCCATAAATCAAATATTGCGCAATGTTAAATTTACACTTACCTGCGACAAAATGAAAAACCGCCGTGAGCGCAGGCTGAGTTTTGATGTAACTTTTGAAGACAAACCGGTGTCGTTGTTGCACTTTCGGTTTTGGGACGGCAACCAGAATGCTGGTAACGGCCAGGTGCGCGACGGGCAAACCACCATCAGGTTGGCCGGCAATAGCGTGGTTTTTGATGAACTTAAAATATCTGTCGAATATGAATATTACAACGCCCGGCGCGAGTTCCAGGCTGTGGAAGATATTTGGGAGGTTGTAACGCCCCCAACTTTCAGTAACCAACACATCATCGATCTCACCAAGCAGATCATTATTGATGAACCCAAACCGGTTGGCATAAATATACCGGCAACTACAAATATGATCCTTAAAATGGAGCAGGGCACTCACGTGGCCGAGGAACTGTTGTTAAACTCAAATGCATTTATTGCCATCCTCGAAAAGGGGGATATTTTGGAAGTAGAAAAACTTTATGGGGACGATCCGTTTATTAGTTCCAAAATAACATCGTACATTAAACATAACAGCCCTAAACCTGCGCCCGGCGATATTGAGGCTTCGGTAAATAAAACCCGATTAGGCTACGAAATTCGTAAACTTGAGGTAAACCACAACTACCCAAGTTTGCACAAACAAGCCACCGAATACCTTGTACTCGATTTTGATACCACAGGAACATTAATCGATTTTAACCTTTGCATTACCGATGACCTGTACGAAAAGTTTACCATGCAGGCCGGTTATGGCAACGATTGGGGCAACCGGCAGGAGATCGTCAGGTTTATCGAAAAGTACCGCACAGCTTTTCTTACCCGCGATATGGAAACCATAAATTTGATGTTTGCCGATGAAGCGTTGATTTTAATTGGCCGGAAGATAAAAGTCAGCGATAACCCCGATAATGAAGTTGCATACCAGCAGTTACCCGGCCAACCAGATTATGAGCAAATTAAACTCACCAAAGAGGAATATCTAACCCGGCAGAAAAGGATTTTCGACGATCAGAAAGATATCTTTATCGATTTCAGTACTTTCGAAATTGTAAAGAAAAACAACGCCGCCGGGGTTTATGGTGTGGAGATGCGCCAGAATTATTCTTCAACAACTTACGCCGACGAAGGCTACCTTTTCCTGCTCATCGACTTCAACAATACCGACCCACTTATTTATATCCGTGCCTGGCAGCCCAACGAATGGGATTCGGCGGCGTTGGTCAATACATCAAATTTCAGGGTTTATAAGTGATTTATAAGCTGCCTGCTGATCTTTCGGGAAAGCCCCAAGTATTCGTGGATGTAATTGTTTGATATTATGTATCTTCCCGGTATTTTAATTTGGGTGGTTTTTTTTTAAACATGATTTGCAATTTAGAGTTTGTTTATATAAGTAGTTGGTTTCTTTTTTAAAAAATGGAATATTTGGAAAAAAATCATTTAACACAATAATGACAATTTTTAATAAATAGTTTGAGCATGGGACGAAGCGGCAGGGATTGGAGTGGTAGCTTGCTGAAGTGGCCGCTGATATTTTTGTTG
>JAOZRY010000007.1 GCA_029939965.1 Bacteroidales bacterium
AAGAACAGGTCGCTTGCCTGTCCGTAAAAATTGAGCGTTATTAACGAAAATAACGTCATAAATAAAAATTGTTTAAATGTTTTCATAAACGTGTGGGTTTTTTGAATGAGTAAATAATTTTATTAAAAACAAAAAAGGTATTCCGGGCTAAACCGGAATACCTTACAATAAACTTTATTGAATGATAATTCTGTTGTTAAAAATTTTTCCTGTGCCCTTTTCAAAACCTCTCACGAAATAAATTCCATTATCAAGATTTTTGAGATTAATTTGAAAGTTGGATTCTGAAATTTGTTGCCGGTGAACAAGAGTTCCGGTAAGCGTATATATCTCGATTGCTTCGAGGCTGTTTTTTGATTTGATATTAAAAATACCGTTGCCGGGATTTGGATAAATATTCATAACATCAGCATTGTTTGGTTCGCCGATGTTGTCGTAAAAAATTGCTTGTACGGTAACATTATCCACTTCCCAGGTAGCCGATCCTTCTTCAGTCGAATAAAAAACAAAAGCAATATGAATTGTTCCCTGCCCCCAGTCCGAAATATCAATTGCACCGGAGTTGGTCCATTCAAAGTAAGGATCGCCTGTGGGCCATATAGCCTGCCCGGACAGATCAGTCCATGTTGCTGAATAAGGATCGCCACCTCCATCATAATCAGTCGAAATTTTCACCTCCAGCGGTATTCCGGTATAGCCAACTGCCGAATTAAAAATCAATTGCTCATCAATCCAGGTACCGCCCACATTTACTTCGGGCGAAATTAGCCAGTCTTCGTTTTCGAAAGATGCTCCTTCATACCCGGTCATCTTGGCACATGGTGTTTCTTCAATACCATAAGTATTAACGCGATCCCAAACCTGATCGCCGGTAATACTAATTGGTGTCCACTCTTCCCAACCCTCGTTGAATGTTGTAAAGAGCAGGTTGTCGAAAAAGTTTTCTTCGGTTGTTGCCGATGTTGCCGGAGCGGTTCCATCATTTTTATAATCAATAAATTCACCGGAATTGGTGTATGGGAAAATTTTGAAATAATAGGTTGTGTTTACAGGGAGATTAGAAAAGGCAGTGACCTGAACACCCTGGGGAATATTTAATGCTCCCTGACCATCACTCAAATCGGTATCTTCGGCAACCGGAGTTCCATCAACCGGAGAATCGAAGTTTTCATCATCAGAGCCTAAAATCAGATAACCAGCCGGAAGTTGATCTCCAACAGCATCAATCCATGTTATCGAAATATTCTGACTTTGTGCATTGGCAGCAAAATCGGCAGGATAGTTTGTGGGTTCGGGGTCAGGAGTATATTCACCTTCGCCGGTAATCACAATTTCATCCACCTCCCATGTACCTGAAGCATCAGTACCACAAAAAAATATAAAAGCTACATACACATTGTCGCTGTTATAACCCGAAATGTTTACCTCGCCCGAATAAGTCCATTCCCAATTTACAGAACCATCGGGCAAAATTGGATCAAGGTCAGTCCAGTTTGCAGTTGTGGGATCGCCTCCACCATCATAATCGGTTGAAATTCTTACAGCAAATTGTGGTTCGGGAGTAATGTATCCTACAGCCGAATAAAAGGTTAAAATCTCATTATCAAAATTGTTGAAATCCATGCCTGGTGATATCAGCCAATCTTCATTTTCGTAAACAGTACCTGAAACATATCCAGTCATTTGTGCACAAGGCGTTCCGTTTACACCATAGGTATTGTCTCTGTCCCAAACTTCATCACCAATAACACTAACTGGTGTCCATTCACCAAAACTCACATCAAAATTCTCAGTATTTATAATCACTACATCAGAGGTTTGTGCCTGTGCTGAAGGTGGTGTTCCATCAGTTTTATAATCCATATTTGCACCTGAATTGGTGTATGGGAAAATCTTAAAATAGTATGTTGTGGAAGATTCCAGGTTCGGAAATGAAAAGTTTCCTACTCCAAAGTCAACATTTACTGCTCCGATTCCATCAGATAAATCAAGATCATCGCTTATGTAAACACCATCTTCGGGCAGAGTAATATCGCTGCTCGTACTGGCTTTGATGAGATATGTTGTTGGAAGCTGGCCTCCTGTAGCATCAACCCACGAAAGGGCTGCGGTAAGGCCAACGGCTTCGGCAGCAAAGTTGGTTGGATAATTATCCGGCTCAGGAGCTACCCCTGACCACTCTTCAAAATCGCCATTAGTTACCACAAGTTGGTTTCCGGTTGGAGATTCGAAAGTAAAGGCATCGATGTATTGAATTTCGCCGGGAGCAAATCCTGAAACATCATAAAACCTAACACCTATATTAACACCAGTTGCTCCGGCAGGAATTACATCTTCAAAAACAAATTCTTCCCATGCTCCGGTATTTGGCCCAAGGTATCCGGTTGAATAACTCGTAGTGGCACCATTCCAGGTAAAAACAACCCTTGCACGAACAAATTCGCTGGTATAACCCCAATACGCAATCTTAAAACTTTCGCCGGCAGTAACCGGTATCTCAACATCATTTGAAAAATTGCAATTGGCTTGTACACCCGTATTGACGATAATTCCACAACTGTAGTTTCCTTCGTAAACTATCGTAGATTCCTGAAAAGGCTCGATATCTGTACCATCAATCCAGTTCAGCGGTGTTTGCGCCTGAACGGAAACGACAATAAATAGTCCTATAATAATTGCAGCAAATTTTTTCATATCGCTTGTTTCTATTATATTAATAAATAATTATTTCTTGGTTTCGTAAATTATTGAATTACAATCCTTCTGCTCAGGGTGTACTTGTTATCCGCTTCCATTTTTACAAAATACACGCCTTTGTTGAGGTGTGTTAAATCCAGTTGTCCGGCGACTCCCAAATTAGTTTCACTGTAAACTAGCATTCCGCTTACAGTAAATATCTCCAGGTTTGTAACCGGTTTGTCAGCATCAAAATAAATTATTCCGTTTCCTGGGTTTGGATACAAACTAAGATTTACCTGTGGGTGGTTTTCGGCAATGCCAATTTGGCCTTGTACACGAATGTTGTCAACTTCCCAGGTTGCCGAACCTTCAGAAGTGGAGGTAAATTTAAAGGCGATGTAAATAATTTGATCTGTGTAATTGGATAAGGCAATACTTCCCGAAGCAGTCCATTCGAAGTAGGGATCACCTGTGGGCCAAATTGCCTGGTTAGTTAAATTGTCCCAGGTAAAATCGTTGGGATTTCCTGTGCCATCATAGTCTGATGAAACCAGTAGTTCCAAGGCATTTCCTGTATAACCTAATGCAGAATAAAAATCGAGCATTTCGTTACTGGTTGTTGTTAGGTCGATGGCTGGCGAAATTAACCAATCTTCATTTTCAAACGGTTCACCCTCATATCCGGTCATTTTAGCACAAGGTGTGCCTTCAATACCATAGGTGTTATCTCTGCCCCAAACCTGTTCGCCAACAACGCTATATTGTGTCCAGCCTCCCCAATCTTCATTAAAATCGGTGAATAAAATATCAGTTGCTGTAGATTCGCCAGTTGTAGCCTGACCTCCGGGAGGGGGAAGAGTTACATCAATTTTGTAATCGATTAGTGTACCTGAATTTGTATAAGGAACGATAACTGCATAATAGGTTGTATTTTCCAACAATCCCGAAAAAGTACATTGTCCCACATCCGGCATAACATTTACAGCTCCATATCCATCGCTCGCATCGGTATCATCCACAACCGGAGTCCCGTCTTCAGGTAAAGAAAACTCAGTATTATCCTGAATTAACACAACATATCCTTCCGGGATAATATCGCCGGTGGCATCTAGCCAGGTCATCGAAACAGATTGATTTACAGCAGTAACAGTAAAATCAGCAGGGTAGTTGGTGGGTTCAGGATCAACAACCGGTTCGCCTTCACCGGTTATTAAAATTTCGTCAACTTCCCAGGTTGCAGCATCACCGGTATCACAAAAATAGATGAATGCTACATGTACATTATCGCCATCAAAACCTGAAATATCAAGTTCACCTGAATTGGTCCAATCCCAATTGGTACCACCATCGGGTAAAATTGGATCAAGGTCGGTCCAGTTTGCAGTTGTCGGATCGCCACCACCATCATAATCTGTCGAAATTCGTACGGCAAATTGTTGATCTGCGGTTATATAACCTACAGCTGAATAAAATGAGAAGAGTTCGTTTGTGTAATTGGTCAGATTTAGTGAGGGAGAGATGAGCCAGTCATCATTTTCATAAACAGTACCTTCAAAATAACCCGTAACCTGGGCACAAGGTGTTCCGTTTACACCATAGGTATTATCCCTGTCCCAAACCTGATCGCCAATAACACTTATAGGTGTCCACTCACCAAATGAGTCATCAAAGCTCTGGGCTTCGATAACAACAATATTTAAAATCTCAACCATAGCGGCTGGAGGAGTACCATCGTTTTTAAAGTCGATGTTAACACCAGTATTATTGTATGAATATATTTTAAAATAATAGGTCAACATTGGATTTAATCCTGAAAATGTGAAATTTTCATTACCGAAAGAAATATTTGCAGCTCCATTTTCATCAGAAAAATCAAAATCATCAGCTTCATAAACACCATCTGTAGGATTTGTAATATTATCCTGAGTACTTGCTTTGATGAGATAAGCCTGAGGAAGTTGATCGCCTGTTGCATCTGTCCAGGAGAGAATTGCATTTAAGCCTTCGGCTGTTCCTGTAAAATCGGTTGGGTAATTTGTGGGTTCGGGGCTTATAACCGGCCAGCTTTCAAAATCTCCATTGGCAACTAAAAGTGTAGTACCTGTTGGTGATTCAAAATTTACATCGTCGATGTATTGTACTTCGCCGGCAACAAATCCGGTAACATCATAAAAACGAATTCCAAGTCTAACGCCGGTAGCACCGTCAGGAACAACTCCTTCTGAAATAAATTCTATCCAGCCACCGGTATTAGGGCCTAAATACTCATTTGAATAAGTTGTGTTGGCTCCTTCCCAGAGATAAACTGCCCGACCCCGAATAAATTCGCTGGTGCTTCCCCAGAATGTAAATGTAAAACTGTTACCAGCAGTAACCGGTATTACAATCTCGTTTTCCAGATTACAATTTGCCTGTGTTCCACTATTTACAATAACACCACAACTGTAATCCCCACCATGAACAGTAGTGGATTCCTGAAATGTTTCAATGTCGGAGTCTCCCAACCAATTATCGGGTAGTTGTGCCCATACTGAGCTAATCGCAAAAAATAAAATCGTTAATAATGTAAGTTTTTTCATTTTAATTGTTATTTAATTTTTATAAATATGAAATGAATTCGAATTTAAAAATATATTTTCCGGAAGATTATTTTTGATATTTATCTCTTAATGATCATCTTGGTAGAAAATACCTGATGAGATAAAATGTTTGTGGCTTTTATGAAATAAATACCATGACTGGTTTTGGTGGTAATATCAATAACTTCACCGGATTCGATTGTTGCACAGTAAATTCTGTTTCCGGTTAAATCATAAACCTCAATGTTCCATATTCCTGAGTTTTCAGCATTAAAGAAAAATACTCCACGATTTGGATTTGGATAAAAATGAACTGTTTCATTTTCAATGTTTTGGATTTCGGTGGTTAAACACGGCTCTCCCGGAGTAGCATAAATGGAATCTCCTTCGCTGTTAACTGCTGCAAACTCAGCAGAGGCAAGCCAATTTTCGGGGAGACTGTTGTCGCTGTCAGGATCGCAAAGAGTTAAAGAAGGGCCTCCTCCATCGGCAAGGGTATCCCAGGGGAGTTGGTCATCGTATTCTACCTGATCAATAATATTTCCAAATCCATCCTGCAATTCAATAAGCTCACCACCATTGCTAAGTGCTCCACCTGTCCACTCAAAAGCATTAACATCAAAAACGTTGAGCATAGCTAACGAGTCAACAGCTACCAAAATATAATCGCCAGCATTAAGAGTAGTTTCTGCGAAGGTAAATTCGATTCCCTCAACAAAACTAAAACCTGCCAGATTAACATCGATGTTATCGTTATTGTATATTTCGATAAATTCCAGCGAGTCGTTGTTGCTCTCGGGAGGATTGTACATTATTTCGGTTATTACCAGGTTAGGAACGGGCTGCATTTCGATAATCGAAAAAATGGCATCACTCTCATCAAAAATTTGATTGTTATCGTTGCTGTAAATTTTAATTTTATAATCATCGCCAAGTTCCTGCCCTTCAGCAACCTCCCATATCCAGGATTGCGTTGTAACCTCGACGGATGAAGCTAATATTTCATTGCTTCCCGAAAGATTAATTAACTCGATGGTAACCTCACCTGACACCTCGGCATAATTCCAGATAATTTCATAGCTCAGCCCTTGTTGCAACATTTCGCCACCATTGGGGAAAATTACAACAATGATTGGTTCGGTAGGATTGTTTGGTAAACCCGGAGTTCCATACAATATAATGCTTGCCTCCCAGCTCTCAGGCAGACTGTTGTCGAAATCAGGATCAATCAAAGAGAGGGATGGGCCATCCCCATCAGGTTCTGAGGGCCATTCGCCACCATCGCTATAATCAACTGTGTCAACAACATTCCCGAAAGCATCAGACAATTCTACGTTTTCGCCGCCATTGCTTAAAGCACCATCGATGAACGGCCCTACAAGATTAGAAATTCCATAAAACGCTGATATAGTGTCAGGGTTTCTGGCTATCAAAAGGTATTCACCTGCGTTTAAAATAGTACCATCAGCAAAAATAAATTCGAACCCATCGGTAAAGCTCCATCCTGATAGGTCAACATTTTCGGTATCGTTGTTATAAATTTCAAGATATTCCCAATAATCATCATCACCGAGTGCGGCGGGTGGATTGTACATAATTTCGTTAATCACAATATTGTAAAAGTCGGGCTCATCAACAATAGAAAATATTCCACTCAACCCCAAAGCCGCGACTTGCAAACTGCTAACGCGAAACTGGTAGTCATTTCCAATGGGATATTCTGACGGGATTTGCCACGAAAAACTTTCGGAAGAAGCGGGAACAGTAGCGAGTAATGTCCAGACCGGATTACCCGAAGAGGCATCATCGGTAATTTCGATGGTTACATCTCCTTCAACATTTATCACGTTCCACTCCACATCATAAACCTGGCCCCTGAACCAATTTTCTCCGGTTTCGGGAGCTGTTACCACAATTTCGGGCAGTACTGCTCCGGTGGTTGCTTCGGACGAAGGGGCTGTACCATCGGTTTTATAATCCACATCCAAACCAAAATTGGTGTATGGATAAATTTGGAAATAATAAGTGGTTTCAGGATTAAGATTTGCAAAAATAAATTCCTCCTCACCATATAAAACATTAGCTGCACCCTGCCCATCGGTTAGGTCTAAATCATTGGCAATAAAATCAGCATCAGATGGCGGGGTAAAAACATTTTCATCGCTTGCCATTATCAAATAGGCATCCGGAAGTTGTCCGCCGGTTGCATCTGTCCACAAAAGTTCAATCTGCTGATCGGTAGCGGTAGCAGAAAATTCGGTAGGATAATTTGTGGGTTCAGGAAGTAAAGATGGCCATTCTTCAAAATTGCCATTGGCAACATAAAGCACATTCCCAACCGGACTTTCAAAAATTATCTGGTCAACAAACTGTGTTTCAGGAGCCACAAATCCACCTATATCATAAGATCTTATTCGGAGGTTTACACCGGTTACATCAACAGGAACTATGTCTTCGCACACAAATTCTTCCCAATCGCCCGTGGTGGTTGGCCCTGCATAATTGGGAGAATATGTTGCATCAAAACCAACCCAGTCAAATGCGGCTCTTAATCTTACATGTTCGCTTGTGAAATAGTAAAAAGAAATTTTGAATGATTCGCCGGCAACCACCGGAATCTCAACGAGGTTTGACAAATCACAATTGGCCTGAGTACCGGTATTTACATCAATACCACAACTAAAATCTCCCTCGTAAACTGTTGAGGTTTCTTTAAAAGTATTAATGCCTGAATCATCCATCCAGTTGGTTGGGATTTGCCCAAAGGCATGAATAGACATTGAAATTAAGAAAAGCAAAAAGAATGTTTGGAGTCGTAAAAAAGGTATCATAAATCAGCTATTTATTTGGTTGACAAAGATGTTAATAATAGATTGAAATAGTAAGTATTAGAATTAAAAATGTAAAAATAAGGTTTTCTTACGCACATAAATTGTAAACCGAGAAATGAAAGATGCCGAAAAAGGCATTAAAAATATATTATTTTCATAATCCAAACAACAGATTGTTAACAACTAAGGGCATGTTCATAAAAACCGGAAGTTATTTTTGAGCAAGCCCTAAGTCAGGGCAAAAAAAAACCCGGCAAAATGCCGGGTTTTCAATAAAAAAAATTTATCTATTTATCGTCTTTAACCTCTTCAAAGTCAACATCGGTAACTTCATCATCGTTTCCACCGCCCTGCTTGTTATCTCCGCCAGGTTGTCCGCCGGGCTGTCCATCAGGTTGTCCGCCAGGTTGTTGCTGCGAAGCACTGTACATTTCCTGGCTTGCTGCCTGAAATACTTCGTTGAGTTTTTTGGAGGCGGCATCAATGCCTTCTATGTTTTCGCTCTTATGGGCCTCTTTCAGCTCTGTAAGTGCATCTTCGATAGGCTTTTTCTTGTCGGCAGGAAGTTTATCTCCGTACTCTTTCAATTGTTTTTCAGTTTGGAAGATCAACGAATCGGCCTGGTTGAGCTTATCAATTCTCTCTTTTACTTTTTTGTCGGCATCAGCATTAGCTTCAGCTTCTGATTTCATTTTGTTAATTTCCTCTTCGGTAAGCCCTGATGATGCTTCAATACGGATACTTTGCGATTTTCCTGTTCCTTTGTCTTTAGCAGAAACATTGAGAATACCGTTGGCATCAATATCAAAAGTTACTTCAATTTGAGGCACTCCGCGAGGAGCTGGAGGAATCGAGTCAAGGTGGAAACGTCCGATGGTCTTGTTATCTTTTGCCATCGACCTTTCGCCCTGAAGCACATGAATTTCTACTGATGGTTGATTATCAGCAGCCGTGGAGAATGTTTCCGATTTCTTTGTGGGGATAGTTGTGTTCGATGCAATAAGTTTTGTCATTACACTTCCCAATGTTTCGATACCCAAAGTTAGCGGGGTAACATCCAAAAGAAGAACATCCTTAACTTCACCGGTTAAAACACCACCCTGGATAGCAGCACCAATAGCTACAACTTCATCAGGATTAACACCTTTTGAGGGCTCTTTACCAAAGAATTTTTTTACAACATCCTGGATTGCAGGGATTCTTGTAGAACCACCTACCAGGATAACTTCATTAATATCCGATGCTGACATTCCTGCATCTTTCAATGCTTTTTTGAGGGGTTCGAGAGTTCTTTTAATCAAAACATCGGCAATCTGCTCAAATTTTGCGCGGCTAAGTTTACGTACAAGGTGTTGTGGAATACCATCTACCGGCATAATGTATGGCAGATTTATCTCTGTTTCGCTCGAGCTGGAAAGTTCAATCTTAGCTTTTTCGGCAGCTTCTTTGAGACGCTGCAAAGCCATAGGATCTTTCTTAAGATTAATATTATAATCTTTCTGAAATTCATCAGCAAGCCAGTCGATAATTATCTGGTCGAAATCATCACCACCAAGGTGCGTATCACCATTTGTCGATTTTACCTCAAAAACACCATCACCGAGTTCCAGAATAGAAATATCAAAAGTACCACCACCAAGGTCGAAAACAGCAATTATGTTGTCATCGGTTTTTTTGTCGAGGCCATAAGCCAAAGCTGCAGCAGTAGGCTCATTAATAATACGTTTAACTTTTAATCCTGCAATTTCGCCGGCTTCTTTTGTGGCCTGACGCTGTGAATCGCTAAAATATGCAGGAACTGTGATAACAGCTTCTGATACGGTTGTTCCCAAATAATCTTCAGCGGTTTTCTTCATCTTTTGAAGCACCATTGCCGAAATTTCCTGAGGAGTATATTGACGTTCTTTAATTTTTACACGTGGTGTGCTGTTTTCACCTTTTTCCACTTTGTAAGATACGCGGTTTACTTCTGTTTGTACTCTGTCCCAGGGTTCACCCATAAATCGCTTGATTGAATAAACGGTTTGAGTTGGATTAGTGATTGCCTGACGTTTTGCAGGATCGCCAATTTTTCTTTCATCGTTTTCAGTAAAAGCTACAATCGAAGGTGTTGTTCTGCGTCCTTCGGAGTTGGGGATTACAACAGGCTCGTTACCTTCCATTACAGCTACGCACGAATTTGTTGTTCCTAAGTCGATTCCAATTATTTTTCCCATGTTTATATTTTCCTTTCTAATTTTATGATTTCTTAAAATTTATTTATTTGAGCCGCCCATTGTCAATCATTGTGCCAATGAATTTCCGCAAAGCAATATAGTGAGATTTAGTATAAAAAATACAGCATTAATTTTTGGATAAACAATCGGAATCCGGCATTGACACGACTTTCGGGCACTTTTAACATAACCCGGATTACATTTTCAACGACTGACACATTTGCTGTCAAAAAGGCAGAAAAGAGATTGGTTATAGATTGAATTAGATTGATTTCCAATCTTTCCAAATCTTCCTCAATCTTTTTTGAACTTTATGATGTCTTGCCAAAAATATCACGAATAGGCTACTCGTACAAAGTTGGACACTTTCAGGGTTCTATATTCATTTCCTGTTATTTTCCCTGCACTTTCCCGAAGAAAAATCGGGACAGGCTAAACAGGGCTATTCACGTTTAATCCCTTCAGGATTAAAATTAATACATGTAAAACCACGAAGTGGTTTAATGTGAATAGCCACAGGCAAAGCCTGTGGTAAGGTAATGACCATATACAAAACCGTGTATTCATGCCTTTTTGCAATTTCTTTAGTGTTGATGACCAAGATATTGTGAAGCCCAAATTAAAAGTTATTGAACAAATTCTAATAACAATTCACCAAAAAATCCATTTACCTCATCAACCATCACCCTGTAAGACTTTGTTATTCCATTAACAACAATGTTGTGTTTTAAGATTTTGATGTGTGTTTTTTATTATAATTTTGCGCCCGATATTTCAAAACACATTGTTTTTGAGGACATAAACATCGAAAAAATAAACAAAACCAATCTGGTTGATTATGGATGATATCAAAAAAAACGAAGGGCAAAAAAAGCTGTTCAACGAGTTTCCAACCATCACAACTGAGGAGTGGGAAAACGTAATTAAAAAAGACCTGAAAGGGGCAGACTATGACCGTAAACTGGTATGGAAAACTACTGATGGTTTTAAAGTAAAACCCTATTACAGAAATGAAGATATGGAAAGGTTAGCATATTTAGACACTTTTCCTGGCGACTTTCCTTTTGTAAGAAGCGGGCGCAAAAAGGAGAACAATTGGTTTGTTCGTCAAAACGTTGAGGTTGAAGATGTAAAAACAGCAAACAAGAAAAGCCTTGACATACTGATGAAGGGCGTAGATTCTCTCGGGTTTATTCTGGATAGTTCAAAAGAGCCATCGATTGATGAGGTTGAGAAACTCATGGAGAATATCTATGCACAAATCGTGGAGGTAAATTTTATCTGTGGAAAACAGGCACCAAAAGTACTGGAAATATACCTGAAACTTATCAAGAAGTATAACCGTGATTTGCAAAAGATTCATGGTGCTGTAAATTTCGATCCAATCGGAAATCTTATTATTGCCGGCAACTTTTACACATCGGAAGAAGCAGATTTTGTGGCTTGTGCCAACATAATCGAAAACAGTAAATATATTCCACACTTCAGAACACTTTCGGTAAACGCCACCTATTTTAAAAACTCAGGATCCGGTATTGTTCAGGAACTGGCCTTTGCCATGGCTTATGGCAACGAATATTTATCCCGACTCACCCAAAAAGGAATCTCCATTGATGATGTGGCTCCCAACATCAAATTTCATTTTGCAGTAGGATCGAGCTATTTCATGGAAATTGCAAAAATTCGTGCTACGCGGTTTTTATGGGCAAAAATTGTAAATGCATACAGCCCCTCAAATGCAGAAGTTACACGCACCCACATTCACACAGTAACTTCCGATTGGAACAAAACCATATATGATCCTTACGTAAACATGCTTCGAACCACAACCGAATCAATGTCGGCAATTATTGGCGGAACCAATTCCTTAACAGTAAAACCTTTCGATTCGGCTTTTAAAACTCAAAACGAATTTTCGGAAAGAATAGCCCGAAATCAACAATTGGTTCTTAAAGAAGAATCTTATTTTGATAAAATTGTTGACCCGGCATCAGGTTCATATTACATCGAAAACCTAACGGATTCGCTAATTGAAGAGGCCTGGAAACTTTTCATTCAAGTAGAGGAAATGGGTGGATTCGTGAGTGCCATAAAACAGGGTTTTATTCAGCAACAAATTAACGAAACTGCATTGGCAAAAAATAAAGCTCTGGCCTCAAGAAAAGAAGTCTTGATTGGATCGAATCAGTACCCAAACTTTACTGAATATCTTGATGAAAACATAAATGATAATGTTTTGCAACCCAATGATAGCACACTGGCAAATGCGATGGTTGAAACCCTGAAACCCTACCGTGTGGCACAAAAGTTTGAACAGCTCAGGTTAAAAACTGATAGATATGCAAAAGAAAACAAACGACCATCTGTGTTTTTATTTACCTATGGTAACCTGTCGATGCGAAGAGCAAGATCACAGTTTTCGAGCAATTTCTTTGCATGTGCAGGATTTGAAATTATTGATAACAAGGGTTTTCAAACCATTAATGAGGGCGTAAAGGCAAGTATAAAAAGTGGGGCTCAAATAGTTGTACTCTGTGCCACCGATGATGATTACCCTGTTATTGCCCCTGAAGTAGTTAAAAAACTCGGAGATAATGTGATAATTGTTGTTGCCGGCTATCCAAAAGATACAATCGAAGAATTAAAATCGAAAGGCATTAAACACTTTATCCATATCAAATCAAATGTATTGGAAACCCTGAAAGAATTTCAGCAAATGATAGGGGTAAACTAATAATCCTAAAAAATAAGCACCATTTGATTTTAATTTTCAAAATGATAATTATGAAACCAAATTTCAAAAATATAGATATAAAATCATCACCACAATCGGGATACACAGCAGGAAAATGGGAGCAGGAAAATAAAATCGGGAACGATTGGTTGACACCGGAGCAAATATCCGTTAAACCTGTTTACACAAAAGCCGATCTGGAAAATTTAGAGCATCTGGATTATGCCGCCGGAATACCTCCGTTTTTGCATGGCCCTTATTCGACGATGTATGTAATGCGTCCATGGACAATACGGCAATATGCCGGTTTTTCTACTGCAGAAGAGTCGAATGCATTTTATCGCCGTAATCTTGCAGCCGGTCAAAAAGGTTTGTCAATTGCGTTCGATCTGGCCACACACCGAGGATATGATTCTGACCATCCACGTGTAGAAGGTGACGTAGGAAAAGCCGGAGTTGCTGTGGATTCGATCCTGGATATGAAGGTTCTGTTTGATCAGATTCCACTTGACAAAATGTCGGTATCCATGACAATGAATGGCGCCGTTCTTCCCATTCTTGCTTTTTACATTGTTGCAGGCCTTGAGCAAGGTGTAAAGCTTGATCAACTTACCGGAACCATCCAAAATGATATTCTGAAAGAGTTTATGGTGCGAAACACATACATTTACCCACCGCACCCTTCCATGCGTATTATTGCTGATATTTTTAGGTACACCTCGCAAAATATGCCAAAATTCAACTCCATTAGTATTAGCGGATACCACATGCAGGAAGCCGGTGCCACCGCAGACATTGAGCTTGCCTACACCCTTGCTGATGGTTTGGAGTACCTCAGAACAGGAGTTAATTCAGGTATGGATATCGATGCTTTTGCCCCCAGACTTTCATTTTTTTGGGGTATCGGCATGAACCATTTTATGGAAATTGCCAAGATGCGTGCCGCCCGAATGCTGTGGGCAAAGTTGGTGAAACGCTTCAACCCAAAAAACCCCAAGTCGATGGCTCTTAGAACGCATTGCCAAACTTCGGGATGGAGTCTTACCGAACAAGACCCGTTTAACAATGTTGCACGCACGTGCATTGAAGCTATGGGTGCAGCGCTTGGACATACACAATCATTACACACCAATGCTTTGGATGAAGCAATTGCCCTGCCAACTGATTTTTCAGCTCGTATTGCCCGTAACACACAAATTTACCTTCAGGAAGAAACTAATATTACCAAAGCTGTTGATCCCTGGGCGGGTTCATATTATGTTGAAAAACTTACCCACAAAATTGCACATAGAGCATGGAAGCTCATCGAAGAGGTAGAAGAGCTTGGCGGAATGGCAAAAGCCATCGAAACCGGAGTACCAAAAATGAGGATTGAGGAAGCTGCCGCCCGAAAACAAGCACGTATCGACTCACATAAAGATACCATTGTTGGTGTGAATAAATACAGACTCAGGAAAGAAGACCCGATTGAAATTCTTGAAGTTGATAACACTGCCGTAAGAAAATCGCAAATTAAACGTTTGGGCGAACTCAGGGCTGATAGAAATGAAGAAGCTGTTCAGGAAACTCTTGCAGAAATAACCAGAGCTTGTGAAACCGGTGAAGGAAATCTACTTGAATTGTCGGTTGAAGCAGCAAAAAGAAGGGCATCATTAGGGGAAATTTCGTTGGCATGTGAAAAAGTATTTGGAAGATATAAAGCAGTAATCAGATCCATATCAGGCGTGTATTCATCAGAAACCAAAGGAGATAAAAAATTCGCAAAAGCTTGCGAACTGGCAGATAAATTTGCAGAAACCGAAGGGCGACGCCCACGAATAATGATTGCAAAAATGGGTCAGGATGGCCACGATCGGGGAGCTAAGGTTGTTTCGACAGGATATGCCGACATGGGTTTCGATGTTGACATCGGGCCTTTATTCCAAACTCCGGCAGAAGCCGCTCGTCAGGCAGTTGAAAATGATGTACATATTTTAGGTGTTTCAAGCCTGGCTGCCGGTCATAAAACTCTTGTTCCACAAGTAATCGAAGAACTCACCAAACTTGGCAGAGATGACATTATGGTAATTGTTGGTGGTGTAATTCCTCACCAGGATTATCAATATTTGTACGATGCAGGTGCTGTAGCTATTTTTGGACCCGGCACCGTGATCTCAGAGGCAGGAATTCAAATTTTGGAAATATTATTGGAAAGCAGAAAGGATTAATATTTCAGAAGTTTATTCTCCATCACATCCCGGAAAGGAAATGAGGATTTCATTGTCAGAAACATTGAAAATCTCATACGCTTTTCCGGGATTTAAGTATTCGAGGGTATTGATACCTTTTTCGAGCCAGAAAAGCTCAACTCCACCAACTTCCTTAACTATCACAATTTCGGAGTAATTCTCAAAAAACTCACCTACTGAATATGTGCAATTATAACTAACCGGAAGCAATGACCATCCCGGAACAGCAATAAATGATTCAAGTGGATATCTAATAAAACCTGAAATAATCAAATTGTCACTTTCTGTTGTTTTCAGAATGTAACCGGTATTTGGTGTCCAACTATGAAATGTCATCACCTCTTGCCCCGGCCAGTAAACCCCATCGTTATTATATAAAATAATCAGATTATCAACAATTGGATTTAGAACCAACTGCATGTCGGTTTCAGGTGGACTAACAAAAGACGAGATAGCGTTCCAACCAATATTCATACTTACAATTTGGGTAAATTCCTCATAAATTATCACTACAGTAGTATCACTCGAAACCCCAAAGCAATCATTTGTAAACGAACAATAATAGCTTCCGGCATTTGCAGGTTGTACATTGTCAAGATAAAAATTACCGGAGTTATTGTTTTCTATTGGCGAATTATTGAAATACCACTGGTAATTTCCACTGGAAACACTTGAGGCTTCAAAGTGTAAATCAAGTTGATTTCCAACGAACAGTTCCTGGTTTGGTGTAATTTGCAGCACAACCTGGGGTTTATCAAAATTTATTGTAATACTATCACTGATTATTGAAGAGCAAGGGTTTATCGAACCAACATTTAAGGTTAAGATAACATTGAGATTTTCAATATCAGTTTCTCCGGCAAAGTAAATGGAGTTTAATTCATATTGATTGCTAAATGTTCCATCGCCAAAGGTGGCCCAAAACCCTGCCGAATAGTTTTCGGCAATTCCTGTAAGGTTTACTTCCGAACAGGATATTCGATCGGAGCCCGCATTGGCAGTGGCCGGAGTAATTATCGAAAGTATTACAGTATCAGAAACATAGCCGGAGCATGGCGATATGGATGATGCTGTTAGAAATAATGTAGCATTACCGTTTTGAATGTCCTCATTTCCGGGATAATAAACTGGTGAGAGAATGCCACTATTATTAAATGTCCCATCACCATTTGAACTCCAAAACAAGTCATTATAATTACTTACTTGTCCGGATAATAATGCAGGTTCCGGCTGGCATATAGTGTTGTCTTCTCCAGCATTCACATTAACAGGTTTAATAATTGTAATCTGGAAATAATCCTGAACAAAAATATTGCACGGTTCATAAGGCAAAGCCGCTAACATAATAAAAAAGTTTCCGGTACTCTTTTCGTAATCTCCGGGTGTATAAACCGGATTCAAATTGTTTGGGGCATCAAAAGTTCCATTACCCCCAAGTGCATACCATTGAAGATCGATATAACCCTCTGCAGAAGCTGTACATTGAATTGCTGAGTCATCACAAATTGTTTGGTCTGATCCAACTGTAACAATTGGAGGTGATTTTATTTCGAGTAAAATATCATCGCTAACATTGTAGATACAGGGTAAATTTGGACTAAGTATTACAGATAAGCTAACGGAATCTTCAATTATGTCGATGGCACCAGGATAGTAAACCGGATTTGTTTCAAAACAACAGGAAAATGTTCCATCGCCGGTTGAAATCCACAAAATTTCATCATAATTAAGAGCAACAGCATTAAGCTGAAGGTTATTATTCTCACAAATAATAGTATCTCTACCGGCAAAAACAAACGGAGATTTTTCGATCGACAAATACATCGAATTACTACAAGGTTGCATACAAGGGGAATATTCCGTAGCAGTTAAGGACAATAAAATCTGATCGTTTTCCAAATCAAGTTGCCCCGGAGTATAAGTGGGGCTCAGGATATTTGGAGCATCAAATGTCCCATCCCCTGAAGTTGTCCAAATAAGTTCAGCGAAAGATGAAGCCTGACCTTGCAACGAATAATTTTCGCCCTGACAAATGGATGTATTAGTTCCGGCAAAACATTGTGGTTCGGGAATTATGGTAATAGTTAAAGAATCAACGATCCTAATATACTCTGGGGGGTCTGATATGGCAACTAAATATACGGTAGCAAAACCTGCCTCAATATCACCTGCCCCTGGCACATAGGCTGTGTTCAATTTGGTGGGATCATAAAAAAAACCGTCACCGGTGTAAACCCATGAAATGTAGTAATAGTTCTCTGCAAATCCGGATACTTCAATCGAATCTGCTGTTAAGCAAATGGTTGTATCATTACCGGCAAACACATACATAGTATCACCTGATTCGGGAAACGGACTTTGTAACTCCGGCCATGTGTTGCGAGTAAAATGTTTGTTATGCTCAAAACTCCGTTCGGCATAGTATTGCGTATTATCAAAGCCGTTTTTTTTGTAATTATTATTAGTAGGAGAAATTGCAAGCCGGGTTCTTTTATCTACCTCTCTGGCTTCCGATGGGAAAAGAGGATAGATGAAAAGTAGAAAGATAACTGGGATAAACTTCTTCATAAGGTTTAAGGTATTTGATTAATACAGAGAGTGTAAAGATAATAGAAAACCGAATAGAATGCAAGCTTTTTTTGTCAAAAAATGATAATATTTATTTTTTAGTGTAAATAATATTTACGTATTAATTCTTGAAAGTGTGCGTTTTATTTACTTAATAATCCGCAAATCCGCAGTATATACAACACATACGCAAAATACTTATATGTAATTTGATCTATAAAGAAAAGCAATATGGTTTATAAAATTTCGAACGAAAATATCACAGGGTTGTGATCACTTGCCTCAAAATTAAGATCGATAGTATTTATTTCTATAGAATTAATATTGGGCGAAATCAAGTAAAAGTCAATAATTGTAGTGTTGCTAACACCCATCTTGTATAGCATGTTAACGTTTCTGTTTGAGGGGACTCCGGGATCATAAACCCATTGCCAGCCTGCCGGCATTTGGTCAACGGCAATCCGGCCAATATCATTATTTGAACCGAGATCACCATTTTTTATTTCAGATGGATCAAATCCGGGTGGGTTGAGATTCCAGTCGCCACAAATAACCACATAGTTACCCATTTTGTATTCGGTTATTGCTACATCCTTAAGCAATTTCATTTGGTCATTTCTTAGCTGCCCGCCATCAAATGCCGAGTTATGGGTATGAATCAAAATCAGTTCTTTTCCATTTTCTATTTGAAAGCGCTGCATGACAAAACAACGGTCGGGCATAAACAATCGTTTTGGCCAACTGTAATTTCCCTGAAAACCAAATCTTTTGGATATCTCTGGGTCATATCTGGAAAAACTTACTAAACCAGACACAACCGAACCCATTGGATTGCTAAACGGAACAGGCACATAGAGCACATTATAATTTTTGGCAAAAACCCTGTTGTGGTTAGGTAAATTGTGGCCTAACAATTCTAATTGATTCTTGTGATAGGATCGTTTTGAATTAATATCAACTTCCTGCAAAAGAATAAAATCTAAGCTATCGTTCTGCCTAACAAATGCTCCAATCTCTTGGAGGTATTTTGTGTTCATTTTTTGGGATGGTCTTACATTTTTACCGCCTTCATAAAAGAAATCCATCTCTTTACCCAAGCCCGCATATCCTATATTCCAAATCATTATGTCGAGAGTTTTTTTATCGATAAAGGTATTGCCTGATGCGTTTTGTATCTTAATAGATTCAACCGCTGTAGGATTATATTTGGTAACTGATACCAAAAAAAGTGCTAACACTACCAAAAAAACTATTAATCCGAAAACAAAAAAGAACATGATGAAAACGATTTTGATTTTTCTCATTGAAACAATAATTATTAAATAACCTTTCACCCATTTATTATTCAATCGACTAATCCCAACTATTTATTTTATAGTTACCATTTTATTTTTTTTATTTTTGCCACTAAAATAATCTTAAACAGATAAATAAACATACCAGACATTGCCAATAATTGGTTCGATTATAAAACGTGCAATAGAGCTAAGAAGCCTAAGCGATAAGGAAAATCAAAGACGGTTTGATGGCTGTAAAGCACAGCAAGCCACGCTAAAGAAACTTTTGCGAAAAGCACAATTTACTCATTTTGGTGAGGCATACAATTTCTCTGATATTTTAAGTTCGAGGGATTTGGTTGAGGAATTTCAGAAAAATGTACCTGTACATGATTACAACTCGATTTTTAAAAAGTGGTGGTATCGTTCGTTGAATGGAGAACCCTATGTTGCATGGCCCGGAAAGGTAAAATACTTTGCCCTCAGCTCTGGAACCTCGGGTGCTTCAAGTAAATACATCCCGATTTCCAACGACATGCTCAAATCTATTAAAAAAACCAGTGTAAGGCAACTTTTGTCTCTTGCAAGATACAACTTCCCTCCTGAGTTTTTTGAAAAAGGAAAGGGCATTCTAATGCTTGGTGGCAGCACACACCTTCAGTACAATGGCACCTATTATGCCGGTGATCTTTCAGGAATTACAACTAGTAACTTCCCTTTTTGGTTTCAATTTTTTTACAAACCCGGAAAAAGAATATCTAAAGAACGAGACTGGACTACCAAACTTGATGAGATTGTGAAAAACGCCAAAAATTGGGATATTGGTGTAATCGTTGGAGTTCCGGCATGGCTGCAAATTTTGCTTGAACGAATTATTAAGGAATACAACCTGAATCATATCCATGAAATTTGGCCGAACCTAACAATTTATGTACATGGAGGTGTATCGTTTGCACCTTATGTTAAGGGTTTCGAAAGGTTATTGGGGCGACCGTTAGTTTATATGGAAACTTACCTGGCCTCAGAGGGTTTTATTGCTTATCAAAAAAGACCGGGCGTTGATTCAATGCAATTATCCTTAGATACAGGATTGTTTTTCGAATTTGTTCCATTTAATGATTTCAATTTTGATTTTGACGGAAACATGGTTAATAACCCAAAAGCTTTAACTCTTAAGGATGTGGAGGAAGGTAAGGAATATGCTCTTCTCATTAGCAGTAATGCAGGTGCCTGGCGTTACCTTATTGGTGATGTCATTAAATTTACCTCCGCCAAATTGAATGAAATTCGTATAACAGGAAGAACCAAACATTTCCTCAGCCTTTGTGGTGAGCACCTTTCGCAGGATAATATGAACCGTGCAATTGAATTGATGTGCCATGATCTGAATATCGAAGTGCGCGAATTTACGGTAGCCGGAATTAAGCATGGTTCGATGTTTGCCCACAAATGGTTTCTGGGAACTGACGATCTTGTTAACCCTGAGACTGCAAAAGAAAAAATTGATGATTTCCTGAAACAATTAAACGATGATTATCGAGTTGAAAGGATTGCCGCCATCAAAGATGTCATTGTTGAAGTATTGCCTTCAAAGGTATTTTATCAATGGATGCGGGATCAGGGCAAAGAAGGAGCACAGAACAAATTCCCACGGGTGATTAAAGCCAAACAACTTAAAGATTGGGAAAAATTTATTGATAAACTAAAACAGGACAATACGATTGATTAACAATGAACTGCCTGCCATAATTTTTTTTGGCATACTTTAATCAGGTTCTATGAATCCGTTTCTTGAAGGAATTATTTTGGGAATGACACTTTCTGTTCTTTTGGGGCCCGCCTTGTTTGCACTCATACAAACAAGTATTCAATGGGGATTCAGATCGGGAATGCAACTTGCTATTGGAATTT
>JAOZRY010000883.1 GCA_029939965.1 Bacteroidales bacterium
TAAATCATAAATCATAAATTGAATTAGGCTCTTAATTAATAAAACTAACCAACATGTTGTTTAATTTTATTAATTAGTGTACGTCCATAAAGTCGGTGTTTGGATTAAAATGTTCGAGTTCGAGACCCGGCGAAGGCTTTAAAACCAGGAGTTTACTTTTGTAAATGCGATGTATTGTCGCACCGTGCGAAGTAACTGGGTTTAAAGACAAGCGTAACGAAGAAAACGGACATTATGGACAAACATTAGTAAAAAAAATTATTCTTCAATAATCAGTTTCCTGAATCCGGTGTTGTTTACACCGTTCCATTTCAGTATATATAAACCTGGTTTTAAAGATTTAATGTCTATTCTATTTCCTGTGAAGCATTTTGTGGTAAGCACTTCTTTGCCTTGCAAATTATAAATATTTATCGATAGGGTTGAATTTTTGGGTGGATTAATAAAAATTTGATCACTTGCAGGGTTAGGATAAAAAAGTGGTTTTTTAGAATCAATATTGTAAAAGCCAGTTGCAAGTACAACAACTAATTTGGCTGAAGTAACTGTATCGCAAGGGTTGAAAGTTGTAAGTTCCACGTTATAAATTCCGGGCTCAGCAAAGGTAAATGTTGGGGTTGAAGTGGTATCGGTAGCTGTGCCAAAATCCCAGTTCTGACCGGTAGCATTTTGCGATTGGTTAAAAAACTGATATGTGTATCCTGAAATATGCGTGTATGAAAAATTAGAAGTAAGATCATATATCCCAATATTCCAATTGGGTAGGCTATCATAAACCATTAGTTTTGTGGTGGCTCTGATTGTGGCAGCATCTTCCGGATTAAGAGTGAAATCGTAATTAATCAGCGTTGGATCTTTTTTGAAAATGGCTGTATAAAATGAACATGCGGCTGCATAGGATCCGGCAGTGGAAGGATGGCTCTCGTCCTGCGAATACAATTCTATTCCCGGAAAATGATCTCTGATATAATGCCATACAGCCCCTACCGGCGAAACCATAGCATCATTACTATCGGCCATCATCATGTAGCGGAGGTGCAAAAGGCTGTCCATGCCACAATAAGTGCAAACGGGTGGCCACGTTGGGCAGTTGGAAGCATCCCCGTTTTTGCGCCCCCAGGTCATATAAAAAAGGGTTTCGCCACAGGGGTTATGTGCAATGTTTACACTATCCAAAAAACGAGCATAAGGAAAAACATTCATCACCACTTGTTCGATGGGTAAAGATGGCCGTTGGCTTTGTTCCTGCAATACAACAAAATCCCATCTCCCCTCCATTATTTTCTCCAGCGATGTGCTGTTAGTGCTATGCCCTTGCAGTGTATATCCCCCTGGTGTATTGCTATCATAAATTAATGTATCACCCACCGAATTTGCCATATCTGCCGTTAACAATGGCAGGTTATTGGCGGCGGTGTAACTGTTTCCTAAAAACAGAACTTATGTGGTTTGACTATGGGTGGTAATGCTGACCAGTATTAAGATAGATATGAAGATGTTTTTCATGATGGAATATTGTTGTAATAATTTGCGGATATCATAACGGGTACAAAAATAGATTTTTGGAAGTGTGCCTTAAGGTTTGTTCAAATATTTTTTTTC
Organism: Bacteroidales bacterium; assembly: GCA_029939965.1. Taxonomy (GTDB): domain Bacteria; phylum Bacteroidota; class Bacteroidia; order Bacteroidales; family 4484-276; genus SABY01. The sequence goes on from JAOZRY010000883.1 coordinate 1,603, forward strand.
ATAGTCAAAATGGATAAAGTCGGCAATTTTCCATAGCCCAGTCCTTCAGGGCTGGGATTATGAGTTTG
>JAOZRY010000208.1 GCA_029939965.1 Bacteroidales bacterium
GTTTTTAATAAAACAACTACTTGCGGTTGGGTTACAAAAACTTGTGCAAATTACCGGGTTCATAAATAATTGTAAATTTACCCGATTGATTTTAAAAAAAAATGTTCAGTAAAGCTCATGTATAACATCGACAAAGACCAATTTTTTATCGTTAAGAGTACCTACTTTTTGCTTTTTATCATTGCTTTTACATTTATAATAATAATAGCAAAAAATTTCCTTGTTCCTATATTTTTCGGATTGCTCATATCATCACTTTTGTTTCCGGTTTGCCGATTGATTTGTAAGTTGGGAATACCAAAAGGTATTTCCATATTCATTACAATCATTTTTATGATTACGTTTTTATCGGGCATATCTTTCTTTTTTGTGGATGAAATATCAAAATTGGCCGGAGATTTTCCGGCCTTGAAAGCGAAAGCATTAGACAATGTAAGTCAGATTTCGATGTCGATCGAAGATATCTTTGGCATAGGAACAGCCAAGCAGAAAATATGGTTAAAAGACCAGGTTTCCAACCTTTTTACTTCGGGCAACGAAATGCTCAACAACCTGCTAAACGCTACAGCAGGAACAGTATTCAAAATTTTTATAATGCCGGTTTTCGTTTTCTACCTGCTATATTATCAGGATAGGTTTAGTTTTTTTATTATGCGTATTGTACCGAAAGATGAAAAAAGACGTACCGATAAAATTCTTCAGGAAATTTCGTTTGTTTCGCAGCGATACCTCGGCGGAGCCTTTATTGTGGTAATGATACTTTCGGTTTTAAATTCATTTGGGCTATATATGATAGGTTTGGAGTACGCTATTCTTTTTGGGATAATTTCAGCTTTTTTTAATTTTATCCCATATTTCGGTACCTGGATTGGTGCATTTTTTCCGTTTATGTTTGCGTTGCTTACCGGCGATACCCCGAACCTTGCCTTATGGGTACTGGCATTTTTTGCTCTCATTCAGTTTATCGAAAACAACATCCTAACCCCAAATATTACCGGTGGTTACGTTAGGCTCAACCCTTTTATCACCATTCTTGGGTTAATAGCAGGAGGAATGGTTTGGGGTGTTGCCGGTATGTTGCTGATAATTCCATTTATAGCGAGCCTAAAAATTATTTTCGAGAACTTTGAATCTACCAAAGCATTGGCATTTTTATTGGCACGTCCCGATAATGAGCCTTACCAAAAGCGCGTTGAGAGAATAAAACGATTTTTAAACCGAAAATCGAAAAGTTAATTTTCATTTTTAAAACTAAAACATTGAACCAAAAAAAATTTCCACTTATCATAAAGACCCAGGCAGGACTCGAAGAAATTCTTGCCGGGGAGATTAAACAATACGGTGGCCATGATGTAAAAACACTGCGCCGGGCAGTAAAATGCATGGCCGACAACAACACCATGTACAAGTTGAACTATTGCTGCCGAACAGCACTCAGGGTTTTAAAAGAGGTACATGATTTTGAAGCTTCTGATGAGGAGAGCCTTTATCAGGGCGTAAAAGAATTTGATTGGTTTTCTCTGTTAGACATCTCCCGGTCTATAGCAATAAATGCTACCATTAGTGGCAGCAAAATGACTCATTCTCATTACGTGGCACTAAAAACCAAAGATGCCATTGTGGATAAATTCAGGGAAAAGTTTAATAAACGTCCTAATGTTGATCTTGAAAATCCCGACCTTAGGATTCATATTCATATTACCGGCACAAAATGCACAGTATTAACTGATAGCTCCGGCGATTCGCTCCACAAGCGTGGATACAGAATAAGGCAGGGAGAAGCTCCCATAAACGAAGTACTGGCAGCAGGTATGATTTTGCTTTCGGGCTGGGACAAAAAAACCAACCTTCTTGACCCAATGTGCGGATCAGGAACTATACTTTGTGAAGCCAATATGATTGCCAGAAATATTCCATCAGGATATTTCAAAAATCTGTTTGGTTTTATGCGATGGAAGGATTTTGATAAAGAAGCGTGGGAAAAAATAAAAGAGGAGGAAAATTCAAATATTCAGCCTTTAGCTTGTAAATTAATGGGATCGGACGTAAGCATGCGAGCTTTGTCGCTGGCCGAAGAAATTTTGGAGAATACCGAGTTTGACACAGACATTGAGTTGAAACAAGTTTCGTTTGAAAACAGCAAACCCTCCGATACCGAAGGTGGAATAATAATCTCCAACCCTCCCTATGGCGAACGCATGAAAAAGGACGACATCAGGGCTTTTTACAAGATGATTGGAGATACATTAAAAACCCACTATGCCGGGTATGAGGCCTGGATTATCACCTCTGATTCTTCGGCACTAAAATCTGTTGGCCTGCGCACTTCACGAAAAATACAATTGTTTAACGGCCCGCTCGAATGCAGGTATGTAAAATATGAATTGTATAAAGGAAGTAAAAAGGCAAAAGAAATTAGTTAGATAATTGAAGCGATAGGCCGAGAGCGAAGGGAATGAAGAAGACAAGGTTGTATTATTTTTTTTGGCAGAGGGTGGAGAGTAGTATGCTAATTTTTTGATGTTTATTTCCTGCTTTTTAATTTAAATCATAAATCGCAAATCAAAAATCGTTAATAATAAAGGTTTTATTTTATGCAAATACGAAATACAATTACGGCAATACTATTAATGTTTCTTGCCATTCCACTGCAATCCCAAAATTTCGAAGATTTAGACTTCGGAACCGATTTAACCATGGAGGTGATGACCTGGAATCTGGAATGGTTTCCGAAAAACGGAGAGGTTACCGTGGGTTATGTTTCCGGCATTATTCAGGCATTGGAGGTAGATATAATTGCCTTGCAGGAACTCAATGATTACGACTCTTTTGTGCAAATGGTAGAAAACCTTGAAGGATGGGAAGGTGTAGCTACAAGTAATGGTGATCTGAATCTCGGCTATATTTACAATCCCGAATTTGTGGAAATGACTGATATTTATCGCATTTACTTAGACAAAGATCGGGAGTTCCCACGCAAACCGCTTGTTATAGAAATAGTTTTTATGGATGAAAAATACATCCTGATCAACAATCACCTCAAAGCCTTCGGAGATGGTTATTTAAATCTCTCCGACCCATGGGATGAAGAAACCCGGCGCTATGATGCGTGTATCCTGCTTAACGAATACATCGAAACAAACTTCGCTAATGACAACGTAATAGTTTTGGGAGACTTTAACGACATACTTACCGACATCGAATCCAACAATGTATTCCAGATATTTTTTAATGATCCGGAAAATTATCTGTTCGCTGATATGGCTATTGCCGAAGGGCCATCAGCAAATTGGTCGTACCCAACCTGGCCTTCCCATATCGACCATATTCTGATTACCTCAGAACTGTTTGAAGAATTTGAGCAGGAAACTACAGAAACTGCTTGTTTGAGAATTGATGACTTCTTCGACAATGGTTGGTCGGAGTACGATGATAATGTTTCCGACCACCGTCCGGTTGCAATAAAGTTTATCCCTATTGTGAGCAATACCGGCATTGGTGATGTGCAAACCCACAACGCAAACCTTATCATTTCTCCAAACCCTTTTATTAACCAAACAACCATTTATTTTGAACCTGCCGGTGAAAATACTTCTCTGGAGATTTTTGATTTTACCGGAAAAAAAATCAGGGTCTATCCTGTTAAATTGAACCAAACCAGTTTTGAATGGAAAGTAAATAATTTACCATCAGGTCTTTATCATATACATCTAAAATCTAACAATAGATTTTTAGGTTTCACAAAAGCAGTTCTGATGAATTAATCAATTACTGTATTTTTGGTAATGAATCTTTTTTTGTGAAAATTAATTTCATCCAAACATAATTTTAAATATAATAATCATGTCGAAAACAATGATCGGAACAAAAACAGAACAGAACCTGCTGAAAGCATTTGCAGGCGAATCACAAGCCCGAAATCGTTATGAATTTTTTGCCAAGGTGGCGAAAAAAGAGGGTTACGAACAAATATCTGCAATTTTTCAGGAAACTGCAAATCAGGAAAAGGAACATGCAAAACGGTTTTTTAAATTTCTTGAAGGTGGCGCAACCGAAATTACCGCAACATATCCGGCTGGCATAATCGGAACTACTGCCGAAAACCTTAAGGCTGCTGCCGAAGGCGAAAACGAAGAGTGGACAGAACTGTATCCTGAGTTTGCCGAAATTGCAAAAGAAGAAGGTTTTACTGAAGTTTCGGTAGCTTTTAAAATAATTGCTAAAGTAGAAGCAGAACACGAGCGCAGATTCTTGAAATTTTTGCAAAATATTTATGAAGACAAGGTATTTATTAAAGATGGTAAAGTGTGGTGGAAATGCCTTAAATGCGGATATGTATATGAATCGGCTAAAGCACTCGAAAAATGTCCGGCATGCTTGCACCCAAAGGCATATATGCAGGTGCGCGAAGAAAACTATTAAAACCATCTGGAATTAAATATCAGGATTTTATATCATTAACAACGAACCTGATATAAAAGGTTTTTCTTCCAGAAACATTTGGCGAATGAAACAATTGTAGTTTTTTTTAATTCTGATCTAACCTTGACAATTAATTTATCTAACTCTAAACCTTTACTTTATGAAAAATTTCACAAAAACAAATCGTATTTAATTTTTGGACTTGCGATTCTTTTTATTTGCAATACAACAACTATTTTGGCGCAATGGACGTGTGGCGATATCTTATTGGATGAACGCGATGGCCAAAGTTATTCAACAGTAAAAATAGGTGAGCAGTGCTGGATGGCCAAAAACCTTAACTACGGAACCTACATCGCAAGTAATGGAGGTGGCTCATTAACCCATGACGATGGTATTGTAGAAAAATACTGTTGGAATAATAACCCTGACAATTGCGATAATTCAACAGCTCATCCCGGTGGATATTACGAATATTATGAAGCTGTTCAATATTATAGCGGCCAACCAACTGAACCTGTTCAGGGGGCATGTCCTGATGGATGGCATCTTCCGGCCAAAACTGAGTTTGCTGAATTAATAACTCATCTCGGTGGTACTTCGGTGGCAGGAGCTGCATTAAAAGTTGGTGGCTCATCGGGATTCGAAGGTGTTATTGCCGGATGGCGTTGTACCAGTGGCGGTAGTTTTTTAACGCTTTTCCCAAAAGGGTTCTGGTGGTCTTCAACAAATTATAACACCAACGAGGCATGGTACATGGATATCGATAATACAAACCCTTATGCATCACAAACCCACTACGGAAAGTCGCTTGGTTTTAACATTCGTTGCGTTAAAAATGAAACCTCTACATCTATAAACCAGATAAAAAATGATGAGATATTTAAAATAAATTCAGTTGTTAATAGCGGAAATAAATTGACTGTAAATTTCTCAGGCATCCCAAATAGCACTTTTCACCTCAAAGTATCCGACTTAAACGGCCGACAGGTTTTTGCAACAAATAAAGCTTCTGCTACAAAAAAATGTACAATCGAAATCAATACACAAGGCTTTTCCGATAGTATATATTTGCTTACAATTTTTAATGGTGATAAAACAGTAAGCAAAAAAATTATGATTCGATAGGCAACTTCTCCGGATAATTATTTTTGAACAAGACCTTATCATAAAATGACCATCAGCCCAGGCGATTGATGGTCATTCATTCGTTTGGTGGGTTTCTACTGAGCGATTTGGTTTTTATCCCCACAGTAGTGGGATTTACCCGGAGAGTGGGGATTCACTCTCAAAAATCTGGATTTCGCTTCGTTAAACATTAGTCATTTTTTAATGCAATTACACATTAGATCATTTTTATTATTGGATAGTGGCGATGCCCACATAAAGTTGGACTCTACTAATTAGTGTGCGCCAGAAAACACCGATATCTTCGTTGGACTTGTGTTGAAAACAGTCATTTACAAAAGTAAACTCCTTAATTTTCAACACTTCGCCCGCCTCGATCTCAGCGATTTCTGATACCCACTTCCTGAAATATTGAGTTTTCGTGCAGAGACTAATTATCAATTAGTGTCCCTGCACGTGCGCATAACCGCCAGGCTATGAAAATAGTGTCTTGGAAATTCATAGAATAGTTTGGGCATTAA
>JAOZRY010000884.1 GCA_029939965.1 Bacteroidales bacterium
ATTTTCTTCAATGTTGCCACGTCATCGTGCAGATCATTGATGTCATAATGAGTAGGTATTTTTCGGGTTCCAAGTAGCTGACGAAATTCCCACAAACTCATATTAGCTAATTCCCGGGCTTTACCAATAGATAAACGATACTGGGAATAAAGAAGCAAAGCTAACTCCACTTTAAGGTCAGACAACTTAATTCGGGCTGAATCAAGAATATCTTGAGGGATTTCAATAATATTTGTTTCCATATTTACTCCTTTTTTTTCTGAATAGCATATTATTATGCTGCATAATTTCCACAAAATAAACATAAAATGCAAGCAAAAATGGATTTTGTTAAACAGTAGTATTTGTAAAATGCTTTAGCTGATAATATTTTACCTCAGCGTTTTTTTTTAAATCTATCAATAATGAGCCATGATCAATCCGGTGCCTACAAGTTTACTGAGAGACTCACTGTTTTAGAAATGTTTGAATGATGCAGATAATTGAAGATTTTCTCCGTCTGGTCAATTTTTCCCCTCTCCGCCTCCGGCTTCCGGCTATACTCTTTACAAATATGATTTTTATGGCCTTTGCCCGAGAACTTCTCGTTTGGCCTGTCCCGGCCACAAATCCTGCACCAGTGCCCCATTAATTGTGCCCCCTTTTCATATTGTTTGTAGTTGTTTCGTTTCTATTTTCCATGACTATTTGATGTTTTTTTACCTCACCTACATTTATCCCGTGAAATCTTTTATCATTTAATCAGGATCATTTTCTTCACCTCAAAACACCCAACCCCAATTTTTAGTTTATAAAAATATATTCCGCTTTCAAGCCCGCTGCCATCAATGTCAATAGAGTAGGTGTTGGTACTTTTAAATTCGTTGGCCAAAGACTTTATTTTTCTGCCCAACCTATCATAAATATTTAAAGTTACAAAATCAGGTCCGTTAAGGGTATAGGATATTTTGGTAGATGAATTAAAAGGGTTAGGGTAATTTTGATATAAACAAGGCTTCGGTGATATTTCGGAAAGTAAGTCATCGTTTATCCCAATCACTTCATTGTCATTTCCATCCGTGTTGTTTGTTGTGCACCATCGGTGCTTCCCTGTTCGTTCACCAGAAAATCGGGGATGTTTTGGGTTGTGGCCGGAATAGGATTGATTTGAAGGGAAAGTGTTAAAATGCAGAAAATAAGTAATTTAGATTTCATAGTGGGTCTTCCTTATTGGGTTTGTAGTTTTAATTAGTTAGTCCGTTCTAATAAGCTGTCAGACAGTTGTCTTCAAATTAGACACTGAAGTTAAGGTATTATATATCTGACTTTTAATCTGAACTGTCTGACAGCTTTTCAGCAAAATATATGTTTTTTTGACTAAACTCAAGGATGTTTGTGATATTATGAGTGAAAATAAGGCCCGCTTTTGTTAGCCAATTGTTAGCTCCATTAAAAACGTTTCATTAAAAGGCCAGCCAATAATTCTGTTTATGGGCCAAATTTTTGAACGTTTTTTAATAGTAAAACCGAGGCGTTCATATAGTTGGAGTGCACGTTGGTTTGTGTCGATGACTTCAAGGGTTATTATTTTGAAGTTTTGGGTGCGTGCAAAACACATAAGCTCTTCAAATAATTTTGTGCCAACGCCTTTTCCCCGGGCGGCATCAACAACCGCAATCCCCTCAACAT
>JAOZRY010000885.1 GCA_029939965.1 Bacteroidales bacterium
CAGGTGGCAACTGCGGCAAGGATTGGAGTGGTAGCTTGTTGTAATGGCGGCTGTATTTTTTGTTGGTGGGCGGAGGCTGACGAAGGAAGCCCCCGTACCACCTACAAAAACCAGCCGGCATGAAACAACTACAAACGGAAAGCCTGGTTTAGCCGCCCAAAATAGTATATTAAATATTCGGAAGCATTTTTTTTAACAAGCCCTGAGTAATACAGCTTCAAGTGTATCTTTGCAAACTAAAAAAACAATAGACAAAATGGGAAGAAGAAGAAAACCATACCCGATTTTTGAAAAGGTAGAAATAATAGATGCCGGCTCTGAAGGAAAAGCTGTTGCAAAGGTTGATGATCTTGTAATTTTTGTTCCTTATGTTGTGCCCGGCGATGTAATAGACATAAAGATTGTAAAACGAAAAAGATCGTATCTGGAAGGAAAAGCAGTAAAAATACATAAAGAGTCTCCCCTAAGGATAATACCACGTTGCGAGCATTTTGGTATTTGTGGCGGTTGTAAATGGCAAAATCTTTCGTACGACGATCAGTTGAAGTACAAACAAAAACAGGTAATTGACAACTTTGAAAGAATTGGCAAACTGGAAATCCCGGAAATCCTGCCCATCATCCGATCAAAAAAACAATATTTTTACCGCAACAAGCTTGAGTTTACCTTTTCGAGCCGAAAATGGCTGACCGATGAAGAGATGGAAGAGGGAACAGACCAAAATATGAATGGTGTAGGGTTTCATCTTCCTGGTATGTTCGACAGAATAATAGATGTTAAAAACTGCTACCTGCAAGAATATCCATCGAACAATATTCGAAAAGCACTACGGCAGTTTTGCCTCGATCAGTCATATACATTTTATGATAGCCGGACACATCTGGGTTTTTTACGTAATGTAATTTTCCGAAGTGCATCAACAGGCAATTTTATGGTGATTATGATTTTCGCTAAAAATGATAGGGATCAGATTAATAAAACAATGGAATTCCTGGAAAAGAGTTTTCCCGAAATTACATCATTAAACTATGTGGTAAACACTAAAATGAACGATTCGATAAATGACCTTGAAGTGTTGCATTGGAATGGCGAAAAGTATATAATGGAAAAAATGGAGGATTTGCAATTTAAAATCGGGCCACTTTCATTTTATCAAACCAACTCCGATCAGGCATACGAGTTGTACAAAGTAGCCCGCGATTTTGCCGGATTAACCGGAAATGAAATTGTGTATGACCTCTATTGCGGAACCGGAACTATCACCAATTTTGTTGCCAGGCAAGCCAAAAAGGCTATTGGCATTGAGTATATAGAATCGGCCATTGAGGATGCCAACGAAAATTCGAAACGTAATAAAATTACAAACACCCGTTTTTTTGTAGGTGATATGGCCAAAGTATTAAATCCTGAATTTTTTGAGGAGAATGGGCAACCGGAGGTGGTAATTACCGATCCACCTCGTGTAGGTATGCACACAAAAGTTATAAATCAGCTTTTACTTGCCTCACCTCAAAAGATAATTTATGTGAGTTGTAACCCGGCTACACAGGCACGCGATATTGCATTGCTTGCCGAAAAATATGAATTAAAAAAAATACAACCGGTTGACATGTTTCCACAAACCCATCATGTGGAAAACGTGAGTTTGCTTGTTAGGAAGGCCTAAT
>JAOZRY010000209.1 GCA_029939965.1 Bacteroidales bacterium
AACAGGTGAAAAAACAATATATGGCAGTCAGCTTTCAAATTTACCTGTCCATTCAGGAAGAGATTCAGGAGGCCATCCCTTTGGACCCGCACCTTTTTTAATGAATCTAAAATCACAAAAAGGTCCACCATTTGCAATAGTTTGAGTACGTTTTACATTAATATTCAACACAGTAAATAGTGAATAATCAGTTATGCAGAGATAGGGGACAAATTCCTCAACTCCATGAATTCTATAAAATTTTACCAAGCCACATTCTTTATAGTTAACACCATATTCAAATTTTCCTTCCTCTCCCTCAACAAATTCCATTACCCAGTCTTCCTTGTATTTCAGAAGCTGTGTTTGTAATGCATTTTTTTTTGTAGAATTTTGATTAAAACCTGAAAGCGTGTACCATCCCATTATTGGTCTTAGAGGTTTGCTGATTTTTTTATCAAAATAGATCTTTGACGCATCAAATAGTATTTTACCATTTTGCCGTGTTGTAACACCATTTTTTCTGAGTATTTTAAAGTGTGGAATAAATGCTGCAGAGAGAATAAGCGTACGGGTAAGGCTGTTATCATCACCTCCAATATATGGAATTTGAGGGATAAGCCGACTGTATTCTTTTTTAGCTTCAGCTTTCCACTTATTTACTTTTGATGAGGGGAACTCTTTAAGTAATACCTTGTTAACAATCAGAGAGAGTTTATCAAAATCATTTAGCATTTCATCTTTTTTTTGGATATAGTAATTTTTTCCACTAACAACCATATCTTTTTTGCAGCTTGTCAGGTTCATCCCAATGCAAAGGGAAGCAGAGGTTATAGCAACTTTTTTGATAAAATCTTTTCTTGTATATAGTGATTTGTGACATGTTTTACAACTATCCATAATTCCCCCCTCGATGATTTTAGATTTATTCAGGTTTCATCTCCAGCATATCCTCTTTATGTTTCATTATATCACTTTTCAGGGTGTACTGTCTTCTAAAGATTCCTTTTGCAAAAAGTTTAGACTGGTCACTGTAATGTTTATCCATAACATTTCCTGATTGACCGGTTGGATTGATTCCCCAACTGCTATCAATATTACCAAAGTCAATAATTCGTCGTGTTGAAGGACCCCAGTTCACTTTAAAATTATCTGTTGAACTTCTTAATACCAGATTATTAATAATTCCATTACCGGCTGGTACAATAAAAGGACCTACATTAAAAATATAATTTAATGGAGTTACTGCTCCAAGAGGATGTGTATGTTTCATTTTAACAGAATATTTCCATTTCCACTTTTCAATATCTGAGCCGAATTTATCTTCCAGAGATTGAATGGTTTTAAGCCAGCTGCTAACTACAATTTGACTTCGAGTCTCTTTTATATTTTTTGTCTTAATATTATCCCACCATGGTGAGTTAATATTGGGAAGCAGTGTCCAGATGGTCCTTCGTATTAACATGATTTCACTATAAATACCGTAAGAATGTTCTCCCATTTCATCCAGCATGACCTGTTTAAATAATTCTTTTTTAAAATAATAAAATAGCGTTGCTTCTTTTCCTTCCGGGTTGTGGTCTCCTTTCCATTTAGCAAATATTGATAGAGCTTTTTTGCTTATTTTATTTTTGTTAACATCAGGATCTGACTTTAAAATAGGGATAACAATTTTTTGCACTTCTTTAGCCAAAGGGGTTATTGAATCCAGCAACATCTCCTTCATTTTTTTTGCATTCCATTTTTTTTCATCAGAAAAAAGAAATTCTTCAATCCTCATCGAACGGTCACGAGCAGGATAGTATCCCGGGATGAGACCAATTCCTGTGTCAGCTGGCTGGTTATTTGCCGTATATATTACACCACTATCTGGATTCAGAGCTTGAGGGTTTTTTGAAAAATCATAATATCCTAAAGGATCATCTTTGCCGGAGGAACCATCAAGTATTATACTGCTGTTTACATGTTTGGGGCGAATTGGTAATTTTGCAGCCGCCCACCAGGCTATGTCTCCATGTTTATCTGCATACATTACATTCAGTCCAGGAGCATAAATTTTGGAAACTGCAATACTTGCCTGCCGAACATTTTTTGAACGTGCAAGATCATAAAAAGCAGTGAAGAAATCGTTATCTATATTATAGAAGACCCACCACATTGATAACTGGTCTTTAGTATTTTTAAAAGTATTCTTGTGATCTTTAAATCCTGAAAATGCATCTGTAATGATTGGACCATGTCTTGATTTTTTTAATTTAAGGACTACATCTTTTGAATCTTTCACTTTTATAATATCTGTGCTGAGCTCAAAGTTTTCCCAGTGATCAATGGCCCAATACTGGTTTGGATTTTCAGGATTGATCTTTTCTTTAAAAAGGTCAACATCATCATTAACAAACATTGTTAGACCCCATGCAATATCCCTGTTGTTTCCAAGCATTGCAAATGGCAACAGAGCAAGATGATGACCATAAATTTCAGACTCAGGTGATACAAGATGTGCTTCATACCAGACTGATGGCTGACTAAATCCCATATGAGGATCATTAACAAGCATGGCTTTTCCAGATTCAGTTTTCCCCGGAGAAATAACCCAACCATTACTTCCATGAAATAGTCCAAGGGGAGTCAATTGACTGATTACAGAATTGATATTTTTTGACAAGGATTCTATTCCTTTGCGATTGACCTTTATCTGAGTTGAGCCTTTTTGCCATCTTACGTTAAGATCTTTAATATATTCTTTTCCAAGGGTTTGGGTAAGAGTTGTTATTAGTAAATCCTGACTTAAACCAAACGTAAATGAATGTGCCATATAACCCATAACAGCAGCCATATCTTTTCTTGTATATCGGGTTTTAGAAATTCCAAGCATATCAAACTCAATCGGTGTCGCTCCATTTTTAATAAATTGATTAACTCCGGACAGATAAGCATCTATACCCCTAAGTATTCTCTTTGAACTTCGGTTTTCAAAGTGAGTCATCCATTTATCGGTAAATTTGTTAATCTGCAATGTTCTAAACATTCTATCTACTTTAATTGCTTTTTCTCCGAATATTTCAGATAATCTTCCCTGTCCGATTCGTCGTAAAAGTTCCATTTGAAATAACCTGTCCTGTGCATGAATATACCCAAAAGCCCGATACATATCTTCATCATTGTTGGCATAAATATGAGGAATACCAAATTTATCATAAATAACAGTCACTTTTTCTTTTAAGCCTTCTATGACTAAATCCTGATTTCGGTCAGGTTTTTTTCCAAACAAATAAATACCACTGGCAATAATTCCAATAAGTAAAATAACACTAAATCCAAGTCCGATTTTTTTTAAGTATTTCATAAAAAGTCCCTTTAAATATTCTGTTTTTTTACTGCACCATTCATTAGTATTTCGCCCAAACAGCTAAACAATTCTTTTTTATCTTTAAGTGTTGATGAATAATAACCGTTCATGCTGGAATTAATTACACCTGCGAATACCCCATCTGCAATGCAAACAAGGTTTTTAACAGGCATATTTTTCAATATCCCTTCATCAATGCCTTTTTGCATAATTTTCTCAGCAAATTTATGTAGGAACTGTTCGTTTTTGTTCATTATTTTTTGTAATTCAGGGGTAATGTTTGAGTTAAAAAGTATATGCTGAAAATTCATATACAGCTTGTATTCTTTAAGATTAGTAAAAGCAAAATCGATATGTATAGATAGATAATCTTTAAGTTGATTTAAGACTGGAAGGCTTTCATCCAGTTCTTGAACTCGTCGAATAAGTCTTTCGCTAAGCATGATAAACAGGTGTGCAAAGATTTCTTCCTTGCTTTTAAAATGATTATAGATTGTTCCTTTTGCAACTCCTGTTTCCACGGCTATTCGTTCAATACTGACTTTATCCATGCCATACTTCAAAAAGAGATTCAAAGAGTTATTGAGAATTTCCTGCTCTCTGCTTTGAAATTCTTTCTCTTTACGTGAAAATTTCTTCATATCTGCCTCTTTTATGACTACTGGTCATTTATTGACCATAAGAATATTTTTGTCAAGTAAAAAATACCTATAAAGGATATTGATGCAGTTATGTATAGATGAAATTGCTACTGCTACGAACGGTGTCGGCCGGCATTAATGTTTGAGAAGAAGCATTCATACTTCTTCTTATATCAAATATATTTACCAGGACGGGTTACGCCTCTTCAAAGGATACTGGGCCGGTAAGAAATTCTGACGTGAAATTTTTTTTAATTTTTTCTTGCATATGACTTAGCAGATGTTATATTTGCATAATGTAAGTTAAATTATGCAAAGTTTATTTGCAGATACAATCATACAAGAAATTGAAAACTTTTTCCGGGAGATGCGATATTATAAATAACGATATTTCTCAATTATCCATCCGTAAGCTTCTAAGTGGAGAGGCCAACTACACTATTCCTATGTATCATTTGAACGGGTTTCGTCTCATGAAGAAGATCCTTCCTCAAAAACTCACAGAGAACAAAATCGATCCTCAACAGCTTTCTGATTTCTTATTTGAAAATGTTCAAATCATGCGGGTTAAGGTACCAAAGGATACCGATCTGAATCATTACTTTGAAATTATGAATAATCGTGGTGAGCAGCTGGAAAAACACGAGGTTCTCAAATCTCGGATGATGGAGGCGCTTAAGGATGATAAGGAGAGTCAAAGCTGCCTGCACTTGGTCTGGGAAGCATGTGCAAACATGGAAAAATATGTGCAAATGGGGTTCTCGCCAAAACAGCGTGACGCCATTTTCGGGGACAAGGACTGGAGTAGCTTCGATGTAAATGGTTTTGAGGCGCTTCGTGAGAAAGTTGCTCAACCTACTGATGGATTGTCTGACAGGGGTGCAGAGCAAACGCTCGATGAAATTATTGGGCAAGCCCGAGGTGACTTTAGGCCAAGTAAAGATGACGAGTCTCCAGAACGCTTCAACACAGTGATTAATTTCTCCAATTTTTTGCTACACGTTTTACGGGTTCAAACTGAGCTGGATGTACCGTTGGATGATAGGAAACTCATTTCGACGTTCGAATCCAACATTCTTAAAGGGGATGATGCCGCTGAAAAAGTCAAAAAGTTCACCTTTGACCTGCTTCGCTGTAAATTTCTGTACGATCAATACATTATTAAGCGTGAGTTCATTAAGGGAACAGATGGATGGAGTCTGAAGCGCTTGTCCAGAGATCAGCAAGGAAAGCCATATTATAAAAATACTTTTGGGGATGAAGACGCTGACGGATCAGATAATAGACGAATCCTGATGCTTCTTTCTGCATTCCATGTTTCCACGCCAACTCTTGTCTATAAACACTGGCTTAACGCAGCGCTGCATTACCTCTTCACAGCCGAAACAATCCTTGCAGATACATACTTGAATCATTTGAAATCTGTGGCTAAGGCATTCGTATTTGACCGCTTTTTATCGGCAAATGGCGGATTGGATTACTTTGAAATGATTTTCGAAAGCAAAGGGGCCTGCCAAACAACGAGAGAAACCGTATCTGAAGAGCACATGGCAACCAGACTTTCGTTTGGCAACATTGAGAAGAATCTTGTTTTTAATTTTCTTGATTATCTCCTGTGGGTTAAACATCAGACGGCTGACAGTATCGTTAAAGATTATGAATTTACATTTCGCAGTTCGGTAGAGCACTACTATCCTCAACATCCATTGCCAGGCCACGATCCATTGCCTTCAGATATACTGAATTCTTTTGGAAACCTCTGCTTGATCAGCCACAGTAAAAATTCACGGCTTAGCAATTTCATGCCGGAGGCTAAAAAGGAGTATTACCGGAATAATACGATCGATAGTGTGAAGCAGTACTTTATGATGGATGATAAACGATGGTCACGATGGAATGAAGCCAGCATAAAGACGCATTTTGATGAAATGAAATCGGTCATTCTGAATACATTAAACCCAGCGGAGGAGCTTGAATGATATCCAGAGCCCAAGGATGCCTGCTGGGTCAGCTTGCCGGTGATGCGCTGGGAGGTTTGGTTGAGTTTCAGTCCCCGGATGAAATCCGGCGCGGTTCACTTT
>JAOZRY010000886.1 GCA_029939965.1 Bacteroidales bacterium
ATGTTAACATGATAAACAAGCCCACGGGTTGTGAGTGAAAAACCAACCACCCCCGAAAAATTACCTTCATTTGATGAAACAAAAAGCGTATCTCCATCAATATGTAAACCCAGAGTATATGATAATGCTGTGTTAAAAAAGCATTGCTGTCCGAGATGATCTATCTCAATAATTTTTCCATCACCGCAATTTGAAACAAGATAGCGATCGTTACTTTCGTCATAAACAACGCTTTCGGGATTATTAAGTACGTTATCGTCAATTGGGATTTCTGCCCAATCGTCCTGATTATATAAGGTAACCAAAAATGAATTGTTTTTTTGGTTGTAAGTTGGATAAACGATATAATCCCGCTCAAAAAACAATTCGGGTTCTTCACTAAACTCAGGATCGCATTTATACATCCCGGGTAAATAATAACCTGTTATATAATAGTTTCCTTCGGTATCTTTGTCAATACCATCGCTTCCATTAATATTTAAAGTTGTAATTATTGTAACCGATGAATCGCTTAAGCTTACCGAAAGTATTTTTGGGGGAATTTGGTCGAGGCAAACCAGCAACCTGTTGTTTTCGGGTTCTAATAAAAGGCCGTTGGGTTCATCAAGTCCACCTCCCTGGGCAAACACCCAATACTCTTGGGTTTTTGGGTTTATCTTAAAAATCCTATTCCCAAAACGTTCGGAAGTGTAAAGGATGCCGAGTGAGTCTGCCACGAAGCTCGACAGGTGCTGTACCCCTGTTAGGTGCAAATCCATAACCAGATTACCAGAGTTAAGTTCATATCCTAAAACCCTTCCATTAAAACCTGCCCCTGAGCCATATACGGTATCGCCGACTATTGTTATTGTCTTTTTCATTCGATCCTCCTTTATTTATTTGTCAGGCTTTTTTGTGCCCTGTTTAAATTTTCGGTAAAAGCTTTCAATAACTGATGGTTTTCTTTTGTACCTATCTCAACTGCTTTCCGATAGTTATTTTCTGCTTTTTTGTATTGGCCGTTTTTTTCATAAGCCTCGCCCAGGCTATCGTAAACATTTGCCGAAGCCGGGAAACGCTTCACATTTTCATGGAATACTTTAATGGCATCATCAAATTGTTCCTTGCGGAGATAATTATATCCCAATATATTGATAACATATTCGGGAGTGTTAATTTTATAACCATATTTTATTGATAACTCTTTGTAATGGTCATCAACGGCAATTAGTCCTTTTTTTAAAGTTTCATCCGTTAGCCTCCATCCCGAATAAATCCATTGGAGGCCATTGTAAATACTCAGATGCGGTATAGAGCCATGGCTTTCGTCTTCCATTTTTACATACAAAAAATCGAGACCTTTGGGTGATTTTGTTTTTATGATTGTTTCAAAAGTAGAAAGAGATTCAAAATAATCGGGTTCATCACCAATGGTCATATAAAATTGTACGCCATTCGGGTAATCTGCTTTTAGTTTGGTTTTGGCTTGTTTTACCACAAAATCATCATCATACATCATGTAGGGGCTAATGGCAATGTATGCATTAAAAAGTTGAGGATAGTTGAGTAGTGCGTATGCAGCATATTCTCCTCCAAAAGAGTGCCCGACAAGAATTTTAAAAGGTTCTGTTCTATAATTCTCATCAACGAACGGAATTAGTTCGTCGGATAGATATTTAGTAAAT
>JAOZRY010000210.1 GCA_029939965.1 Bacteroidales bacterium
CCTGTTTTTATAAACATTGTTGCTTGCCGAGTTTCTTTGACCCTGGTTGTATCCGGCTCTGTACCCGGCAGAGGCACCACGGTTGTAACCATGCCGGTATCCATTGTTGTAGCCGCGATGGTAACCATGCCTGTACCCTGCCGGTCCCCAATAACCACGCGAATTAGAATGTACGCTAACACTAAACCAGCCCCTTGAAGCTGTAAACGAAAATCCCCAACCGGAATATGGATTATAATGAACCCCAAAACCATAGGTTACCGGGCGTGGATAATAGTAGCTCCCGTACCATGGTTGATAATAATAGCCTGTGCCATAATAAACACAACCCATGTACGGGTACGAATACACATAGCCGGGCGTATATCCAACATATACTACAGTTGGAGTGTAATCGTAAACATAAACATATTTTACGTTATAAACCGGGCTTTCGGGTGGAATGTCCTGAACTTCATCAGGCACTTCAACGCAAACCGTCCACGGCCCAGTAGCATTATTCGATACAAACCATGTAGCATTGTCGCAGCAATAATATTTATTATTGATCAATAAAACCGACTTATCCGTATTTACTGCATATTTCATGCTGGTTCCTTCAATATAATCATATTGCGGATCGCCATCGTAGTTAACTTCCAGGGTAGCATCTTCGCGGTTTATCTCGGCAGTTTGCGGGATTTGGTTTTCCAACACTGCCTCTTTGGCTTCCCGGGTGCCGGCCACCGAAGATTTTATTACTGCAATTTCTGATCCGTCAGGGATTTTTTTAAACTCTTCGGGCAATTCGTCAGGCTTGAGGTATGTCCAGTTGTTATCAGTTAATGATGATGATTTATACCATCGCCCGGCAATCAGGATATAATACTCTTGTGTGCGGATATCTAAGATTATGTCGGAGTCGCTATTGTTCATGTACAGCAATGTTGTCTCATCTATCGGCATGTATTCAGGATCACCATTCGATTGCAGCAGTTCAGCAGGTGTTGTCCTGACAAAAATTTCGGGAATAATTACAAGGCTATCTTCTGCAAGTGTTTCCGTTGCTTCTTCCTCAGGGGGCTCATCCAGTTCCATGGCTGCTTTAGCCAGTTTTTTAACATCCTTAGGTGGGGATTCAATGTTTGTCCAGCCGGCTTTCGGATTTGTTGAACTGTACCAATGATCACCTCCTTTTATGTAATACGTTTCCTTTTTGGTATCCTTAACAATAAAAAACGGGGTATTTACAACACTTTGATAGCCTTTTGTGTCTGTGTCAATTAGAATGGGGTCTCCATCAATAATAATCAGGACCGATGGCTTGGTTGTGAAAATAATTTCAGGGGGTGAATTGTCGAAGCCGGGTGGCTTAACTGAACCACCTCCTTCCATTTCAAGGCTTGCCAATAACCTGTCGAGCGAAATTTGTATATCGAATTTTGGGATTTCCGCTTCAACAAAGGCAATCAGTTTTTCAACATCACCTTCGTTGGAATCAGGAAATTTTGATGCAGAAACAGTAAGGTCGAGGAGTTCTACGATCCGCTCGTCTTTATCGGTCGAAACCCGGCAATTGAACCATAAGGCTCCAAAAACCGGTGCGGTAACTTCCTTTGTGGTTACCGATACTGCTGCTCTGGCTTCCAGTTTGTCGCCCGAATAACTCTCTACCTGTGGTTGATAAATTATTACCTTGCCTTTGTCGTTTTCAATCTTTTTTGGCCAGGGGTTTTCTTCCGGATTTGGTAAGGCAAAAGAAATAGTGGTTTGGATTGTAAACAGAATGGTCAATAACGACCAGGTTACTACTTTAATGAAATGTTTCATAGCTATTTTGTATTTCGTTATTAATTTTGAAAAGACCTGCCAGATTTCATTAATAAATTCCAACCATGTTTAATAATCTGACAAGAAATTAAACAGAAAAACCTTGCAAGTGGGGTGTTAAATCTGACTTTTACTTTTTTGTCCCATTTTTTCAATAATCGCCTTAACACGTTATTTGATTATTAAGAACAATTTGTTTTGAAACAGATTTCTCAGCCGCAAGCTCCTTACCAATGACATCTTTTTGTAATACGCAGAACCATAGCATTGTGCGTTTTTCAAAAAACTAATTTTTAACACCCCACCTGGTAGGTCTCTATCATGCTATTGATCAATCACCCAGTTTAAAAATTAAACCTCCGTTAAAATCGCCCTGGAATGGTGAAATGTAAGAATTCATACTTAAACCGGAGCCACCTGTCCCAAAATAGAAACTTGCCCCTGCAAAATTCATAGGCATCATTAGTCGTCCACGCAACATAATGCCAACCCGCTCCGAAACCATAATTTTTACGCCAAGTCCGGCAGTAACCGAAAAACGCCAAACATCGCTCATATCAGAAGAACTAAACCATGTGGCACCGAGAGAAAAGGAGCCAAACGGTTGAACTTTTGAACCTGGAGGCATAATTTTTTTTATGGCACCTATCTGGAAATAATTTGTTCCAAGTGTGGTTTCCCGGTATTCAAGCAATGGGTAACCAGCATAAGGCGAAAACGAAGCCTTACTATCCATGCGTGTGTAGTTAATCTCCACATCCATAATAGTTTCAACCGGCACCAACAAGGAAACCCCGTAGTTTGCCCCATCCTGAATATTCGTTTTTCCTTCGTAATATTTAACGCTTCCGCCAAACATGTAACCACCAAAAGGTACGATTTCAACTCCCTGCGAATATACCATCACCGGAAGCAAAGCAATAAGAAATAATAATTTGATTTTTTTCATAATCTAATGATTTATTTAGTTAATAATATTTATTTTTTTGGAAACAAAAACTGCAACTGAAAGCGTGTTTGCCATCTGCCCCAATTTGAATCCTGCATTTGAACATTATAATAAACATGTGCATTAATGTTTATGGGCAATTTCCCAATTATAATAACTTTTCCCAAACCGCCACCGAGAGGCATCAACCACTGGTTTCCTTCTGATGCATGCCAATTGGCTTGCCAAATAGGCGATGATACCAGATACCAGGCTCTTGGGAGATAGTAATTTACGATAGGTTGTAAAAGCATTTTTTTCTCTGTTCTCAAATCATCTAATGTCCAGATATTGTTTACGAGCAATCCGTAAATCCACTTTTCTTCGGTGGCAATAATCACGAAAGCCGGGCCAATACCAAATTCCTGGCTTCCAAGCTTTGAATCGGTTGCAGTTGGAAATTGCAATACCGGGCCAAACCCCCAGGTAATGTTTGATTTTTTGTTGGGTGAGAAAAATGCTGTCAGGTTTGCATCTCCAAGTCCACTTTGGTTATCGCCACCAGCCAGGTCGGGTTGCGAAATAAATGGAATAACTAACCTGGTGTACAAATTAAACTTTTCAAAACTTAATGGGACAACAGGTTGAAAGTTTACAATACTTTGGATGCTGTTGTTATCGCCAATCCTATAGGTTGTATTGTTTTGAAAAGGCAAACTGATCATGTTGGCAAGTGGGTTCTGGGCTTCTTTGGCCAGCTTTTCTTTTCTGCTTTCTTGCGAAAAAACCTTTAATGTAAAAAAGGTTACTATTATTAAAAGAAATATAACTTTTTTCATGTTTAGGGCTATTGGTTATCAAATTTAATTGACAATAATAATAAAAAAAAACCTGAGAGCAACTACTGAGAAATCTATTAACCATATAAAGTTTCTATTTGAATTTAGCAGGTTCTGGCATACTCCTCCAAAAATGTTGACAAACTACATACCCTGATATTTTCTGCAATTAGAAAATCCTCAGTATCAGGGGTAATAACAAAATTATAGTTTGCATCTATATCACTAAAAGAGATTATATTCCCTTTCGATAGTTTTGGTGCTGCCGAATATTTAATTTCGATGGCGAAAACAGGCTTTGAAGATTTGGTAAGGACAAGATCGCACCCCGCTCCTTGATATGTCCTGTAAAAATAGGCATGATAATCCGCTGAAATTGTCTGTAATATCTGCTCAATAACATAGCCTTCCCATGAATTACCTTTTATCGGAGTGCCTTCAAGTTCTTCTGCATTACTTATATTTAAAAGGTTATGTAGAATGCCTGTATCCCTTATAAATAGTTTGGGGGCTTTAATCAGCCGCTTTTTAAGATTTAGATGAAATGGTTGAAGCTGCCTTATCAAAAAAGCATTTTCAAGAAAGTCGAGATATTTCTTTATGGTTGTGGAGCTTAGTTCCAACGACTTGCCAATGTTACTGTAATTCACCACACTACCCTGACTATGGGCAACCATCAACCATAAATTCCTAAGTGTCCGTACACTAATGTTTAAGCCAAGCATTGGCAAATCACGTTCAATATAAGTTTTTATAAAGCTATCGAGCCACTGTTTCCATATCCTTATATCGGGTGCTAAAAATGCATCAGGGAAACCACCTCTTAACCAATGTTTGCTCAAACTACCTTTTTGTAGTTCTGTCAGGTTAAAACCAGTTAGTTCAATA
This sequence comes from Bacteroidales bacterium, assembly GCA_029939965.1. Taxonomy (GTDB): domain Bacteria; phylum Bacteroidota; class Bacteroidia; order Bacteroidales; family 4484-276; genus SABY01. Next base: position 4,465 of record JAOZRY010000210.1, read on the forward strand.
TAGGCGATCCTTCCGGCAAGTGATTGAGATGATTGTCGTATTAGTGAAGGGGAAGCAGAGCCCAGGATAATAAACCTTGCAGGGATCCTGTTCAAGTCAACCATCGACCGCAAAATGGAAAACAGTTCAGGCATTAATTGAATTTCGTCGATAATAACGCACTTATCGGAATTTGTTTCAAAAAAAATATTTACATCGCTTAATCTTGTTAAATCCCGTGGGTTTTCCAGGTCGATATAAATGCTCTCATTGCTAATTAGTTCCTTGATTTTTTTCGCCAGTGTGGTTTTTCCAACCTGACGGGGCCCTATAATCCCTGCCACCGGAAAGTAGTTTATTGTTTGCAATAGTTCCGATTCTATTTTTCTTAATATCATTTTGCGAAGATATAATTATCCATGAAAATTTCAAATCTAAATTGAAATATTCATGGTAAAGCAAATAATTTAGTGATGTTTTGCATTGATAATATATTGATAATATCAAGAAGCTAACTTTAACCTGAATAATTCAAAAAAAAATGAATAGTATTATGTTTTTGAATATTGTACCATCAATTACTTTTAAAACACCTGGTTTAACAATCCCTAAACCCCATTTTGGAGTAAACAATGACAGGGTTTCTATTCGACAAAATTAATTTTAAATAATGGGCTGAAAACTAAACGATGTCTCAAAATGCATACCCAAATGAAATACCGAAACGTGTGTTGGCAAACGAAAAAGTAGTACTTGCTTTTGAATTTCCTTCGGGTTTAATATCAACATCATAATCAAAACCGAAGCGGTCAACAATTTCATTAAAATGCTCTGATAAATCGTCGAGGAATTCCTGGCTGGGTGCTTGGTCAAACTCATATCCCAGGTGATAACTGGAAAACCGTGGTCCGAAAAATAAAAAGTCGATGCTGAACCTCTCCTTTATCATAAGCTGGTAACCCAGTTGGATACCCACACCATATTCGTTTAAGGCAACATCCGAAGTGTAAAATTCTACAGGTTTATCTACTGGCTCATATCCAAATTTCACCTCCGAAGAATATCGGGTGTATCTCAAATATAAACCAGCATAAAACCCTTCGAGTAGGCTGGGATTACATGTTTTAATATAGTACCTTACTTCTGGTGTAATCGAAAAGCCTTTAATTTGTCCAATGTCTGCCCCTATTCTTGAATCGTTAACCCTAAACAACTTTGGTTCTAAACCAGCATATTTATAACCTATCCCAATTCCTGCTGAAATCCTTGGCATGATACCACCCTCGTAAATCAGGGATATGTTATTAAATGCAAGTGCTAATGTATTAATCTTTATGATGTTTGGATACGTAATGTCTTTTCTTTGCAACTTGGTTTTTTCAACACCAGTTGTATCTTGCGATTTTACACCTTCTATTATAAAGAAGAAGAGGATTGAAAGGATGATGATTTTATTTATAGTATTCATAGCTCATATTTTTAATTAGTTGTGTAACATAAACGATTTCCTGGGCAAAATCCCAAAGCTTGCCAAATTCAAATTCATATCCAACACCAAAACGAAAAACAGAGAAATTCTTATGTCCCTCAAATTCTATTC
>JAOZRY010000211.1 GCA_029939965.1 Bacteroidales bacterium
TCACAAGAGGTGCAGAGCACCGAAATATAAAAAACGTGTTGGGTTTTTCAGCAAGTCCTAATTAAAGAATACTCTACTAATAGGTAGCCTGTATTTGAACCTATTTTTATCATTATCCTTTTTAGTATTTTGCTTCGCTCTCATCCCCCAACAACCATTTCCATGCAGGCAATATCCTTATTGTTAATCCATTTTCTGTTATGGTTTCTTCTTCATCTTCGGTTATAATAAAACCCGTTTGAAGTTTATAATCTTGCATAGCCTCAATTAAACCGGTAATCTCTCTTTTTCGTGTCGATTGGTTTTCGAGCGATTGACAAACCTGGATAGCCTTTATTATTTCTCCTTTTTGCCGGATAATGAAATCGCACTCATGCTTATTTTTATGATAATAGATGCCAGGGCTTTTTCGTCGTAGTTCAAGAAAAATTATATTTTCTAATTGCCGCCCGAAATTTTCACTAAATTGAAAAGAAACTGAATTTGCCAGTCCGGTATCGATAGTGTATATTTTTTTTGGATTGGCAAGTTGTTTTTTTAGTGAATAATCAAATTTGTTGATCGAAAAAAGCAAATATGAATTTTCGAAATAACTTATATGTTCTTTTACCGTATTGGCATTAGCAATTCCAAATATGTTTTTAAGCGAGTTGTAGCTTGCCTCCTTCGATATATTGCTAATCAGAAAGTGGAGCATTTCGATAAGTGTTCGGGCGTTCCTTATATTGTACCTTGCAACAACATCTCTGTAAATGATATTTTCGTACAGGTTTTTTAAATACTCGTTTTTTTTGGTTTGTAAAAACTCAGGAAATCCACCACTTAAAACAAAATCCACGAATGCTTTTTTCAGAGCAATACTTTTACGGGGGGAATAAAAATCGTTTTTCTCTATTTTTATTTTTTTAAACCTCAAAAACTCGTTAAATGAAAACGGGAACAATTCTGTTTGGATATACCTGCCGGTAAGGTGTGTTCCCAATTCACGGCTCAACATTCTTGCATTCGATCCGGTGATATATACTTTTTGACCTTCGTTGTGAAGTCGCCTAACAAACTTTTCCCAGCCTATAATATTTTGAATTTCATCAAAATACCAGGTTCTTTCGCTCTCGTATAGTTCGTGAAACGATTCGTAAACCTTTTCGAAATCGTTACCGGTAAAACCTGCAAAACGATTATCATCAAAATTAAGTGAATAACTTTTTTCCTGATTATGTTGCCTGATATGTTGCAGCAATGTTGATTTTCCACATCTCCTTACGCCTGCAACTATTCTGATAAATGGGTCATTTTGCCAATCCTGCGCCGAAATTAATAAATCCCTTTGCACATATTTCGACTCTATTTCGGCTTCATTTTGTGCAATGATTACTCTTTTTATTTCTGTTTTATTCATGATATTACTATTCGTAATTGGCAAAAATACAATTATTACTAATTGTTAATTAGTAATATGGTTAATAATTACTAATTGGTAATTAGTAAAAATGTTAACATGGTTTTAGAATATCTGCAAGTTGGTTTTGATAAACCCGAAAGTTTTGCCGTAATTACTTATAACTCAAAAGCAGGCTACCCGCATAAAGTTGGACTCTACTAATTATCAATTCATTGTAAATTAGCCTCCTGCACATGCGCATAGCCGTCAGGCTATGAAAATAGTGTCTTGGAAATTCATAGAATGGTTTGGGTATTAACCGGAGAAGGAGCAAACACATCTCTCCTCTACAACCCAGTATTGGTTGCTGGCTATTGTAGCATAGATATTTGCAATGTAAATGATCTCAAAACCCAGTATGGGTTTCGCTATAGTTGAAATTCACAAGAAGTATTGCAAAAACTCAACCCATACTGGGTTGTAGAGCAGGCATCAAATTAACCAAAGCTACAATAGCGTAACCCATACTGGGTTAATCAGAATATTTTATCGGTGGCCGGGTATATTTCCTTCCTCGGTCTAATGGCTATGCATACGTGTGGGATGGCTATTTTTCTTCAATTTGTCCAGCTTAACGTTGGTAGCTCAAATTCACACTCAACAATCTTTCCACCTCCGCAACCGAAAGGTTTTTGCGCCTGGCATAATCTTCTACCTGGTCTTTTGAGATTTTCCCCAAATTAAAATACTGCGACTGTGGATGCGAAAAATAGTAGCCACTTACCGAAGCTGCCGGGTACATGGCGAAGTTTTCGGTGAGGTGAATGCCTGCCTTTTGCTCTGCATTGAGCAGGTTGAACAAAACACGTTTTTCGGAATGCTCGGGGCAGGCCGGATAACCCGGTGCCGGACGAATGCCCTGATATTTTTCGCGAAGTATATCTTCCACCGGTAAATTTTTGTTGGGAGCATAGCCCCAAAATTCATTTCTCACCCTCAAATGTAATAGTTCGGCAAAGGCTTCGGCCAGGCGGTCGGCCAGGATTTTCATCATTATTGCGCTATAATCATCATTTTTGGATTGGTAATGTTCTACCCATTTTTCGAGACCAATACCTGTGGTTACCGCAAAACCCCCGATGTAATCTCTCTTTCCCGATTCGGCGGAAGCCACAAAATCGGCCAACGAGAGGTTTGGAGTTTCTCCGGTTTTTTCCTGCTGATTTCTCAAAAAACTGAATTGCGAGATTTGCTTATCGCGATTTTCATCAATAAAAATCTGTATATCATCACCACTCGCCGCAGCCGGATAAAACCCGATAATGCCATTTGCCTGCAATCTTTTTTCACCGATGATTTTATCCATCATTTCATTAGCATCAACGAACAATTTTTTTGCTTCTTCGCCTTTTAAAGGATCATTAAAAATGGTTGGATATTTCCCATTTATTCGCCATGAATGAAAAAAGAAAGTCCAATCAATGTATTTACGAATTTCAGCAAGATCGTAATTCTCAAAATATTTATTTCCCAAAAAGGAAGGTTTATAAAGCGGGCTGGTTTCCCAATCAATTTTAATTTTATTTTTCCGGGCTTCCTCCAACGAAATGTATTTTCCCTCTCGTATTTTGCTTTCGTGTTTCTGGCGCAAAGTGGCATATTTTTCACTGATTCCGGCTACGAATTTTTCTTTTCGATCTTTAGAAAGAAGGCTTGCCACCACGCCTACACTTTTGGAAGCATCGCGCACCTGAATTACCGGTGGAGCATAATGGGGAGCAATTTTTACTGCCGTGTGAATTTCGGAGGTTGTTGCTCCACCAATCAAAAGCGGAATCTGCATTTCGCGGCGTGTCATTTCGCGGGCAATGTGTACCATCTCTTCGAGCGATGGTGTTATTAGTCCGCTCAATCCCACAATATCCACATTCTCATCGATAGCAGCTTGCAGTATTTTCTCTGCCGGAACCATCACACCGAGGTCGATCACCTCAAAATTGTTGCAAGCCAGAACCACGCTCACAATGTTTTTGCCGATGTCGTGAACATCGCCTTTTACGGTTGCTAACAAAACTTTTCCGGCAGAGTGCGATTCTCCCGATTCGGCTTTTTCGGCTTCGATGTAGGGCAACAACACAGCCACGGCTTTTTTCATTACACGGGCACTTTTTACCACCTGAGGCAGGAACATCTTACCCGATCCAAACAAATCGCCTACTGTGTTCATGCCGTTCATTAGCGGGTCTTCAATCACATTAAGTGCTCGCGGGTATTGTTTCCTGGCTTCTTCTGTATCACTTTCAACGAATTCTGCTAACCCTTTAATTAAGGCATATTTCAGGCGTTCCTGAACAGAAGTATCCCGCCATGCATCATGTTTTTTCTCTCTCTTTCCGTTGTCTTTTACTTTATCAGCATAAGCTATAAGGCGATCTGTGGCATCTTTACGGCGATTCAAAATCACATCTTCAACCAATCGAAGCAGGTCTGCTGGAATCTCGTTATAAATCTGCAACATACCTGGATTTACAATGCCCATATCCATTCCTGCTTTGATGGCATGATAAAGAAAAGCCGAATGCATTGCTTCGCGAACTACATTATTGCCACGGAAGGAAAACGAAAGATTACTAACCCCTCCACTCACTTTGGCGTGAGGCAGATTATTTTTTATCCATTTTGTGGCTTCGATATAATCCACCGCATAATTGTTATGTTCATCAATACCTGTGGCCACAGTAAGAATATTGGGGTCGAAAATAATGTCTTCGGCATTAAAGCCAATTTCTTTAGTAAGAATATTATATGATCGCTGGCAGATTTCAATCTTGCGTTGGTACGATGCCGCCTGTCCATCCTGGTCAAAAGCCATAACAATTACTGCGGCACCATATTTTTTTACCAGCTTAGCCTGCCGCTTAAATTCTTCCTCCCCTTCTTTTAAACTAATAGAATTTACGATTGATTTTCCCTGCAAACACTTTAACCCGGCTTCAATCACACTCCATTTGGCAGAATCGATCATGATGGGCAGTTTGGCAATATCCGGTTCCGACATAATCATGTGAAGGAAAGTTGTCATCTCTTTTTCCGAATCGAGCATGGCTTCATCTACATTTACATCAATCACTTGTGCCCCACCTTCTACCTGATTGTGGGCAATAGAGAGAGCTGCCTCATAATTCTCTTCACGAATAAGTCGTGCAAATTTTCTGGAACCACTTACATTGGTGCGCTCACCCACATTAATAAAATTGCTACCCGGAAAAATGGCAAGAGGCTCCAGGCCACTGAGGTGCATTTGTTGCCCAATTTCAGGAATTAAACGGGGAGTTCCTGCATTTGCTACTTTCCGAAATTCGCGGATATGATCGGGAGTAGTTCCACAGCAACCACCAATAATATTTACAAAACCACTTTCTGCAAAATCTTTGAGTTGTGCTGCCATAGCTTTGGGCGATTCATCGTATTCGCCAAACTGGTTGGGTAAGCCGGCATTGGGATAAACGCTCACACAAATTGGTGTTTTTGAAGAAAGTTCTGCAAGATAAGGTCGCATCTCTTTGGCTCCCAAAGCACAATTTAAACCTATACTCAACAAATTTCCATGCATCACCGAAGTAAGAAATGCTTCGGTTGTTTGCCCCGAAAGTGTTCTGCCGCTGGCATCGGTTATAGTTCCGGAAATCATTACCGGCAAACGATGCCCTTTTTTCTCAAAAGCATTTTCAACGGCAAACATTGCTGCTTTGGCGTTGAGTGTATCAAAAATGGTTTCGATAAGCAGGATGTCTGCACCGCCATCCATCAATCCTTCGGCTTGTTCCTGATAGGCTTCCATTAGTTGGTCGAAAGTGATGGCACGGTAACCGGGGTTGTTCACATCCGGCGACATAGAAGCAGTTTTGCTTGTTGGCCCCAAAGCACCTGCTACAAAACGTGGTTTTTCGGGAGTGAGCTTAGAGAATTTCTGTGCTGCTTTTTTAGCAATTTCGGCGGAAGCTACATTAATTTCATACGCCATCGGCTCCATCTGGTAATCGGCCATGGAAATGCTTGTTCCATTAAAAGTATTGGTTTCGATAATGTCGGCTCCTGCCTCAAGATATTCTTCATGAATCTCCCGGATGATATTTGGTTGAGTAACCGAAAGCAGGTCGTTGCAACCCATCAGGTCGATGGGGTGATCTGTAAAACGCTCTCCCCTAAAATCTTTCTCTTCGAGTTTGTACCGCTGTATCATTGTCCCCATGGCTCCATCAAGTAGCAGAATGCGCAATTTCAGAATTTCGTTTATCGAATTTGAGTTTTTTAATATCATCTTCAAAATGTTTTATGTACCTGATTCTGTTTTAAAAATAAAAAATTCATTTTGTTTTAATACTGCAAAATTAACCCAATAAACAGATATAAGATATTTGGGTTTAATTCATGTGGAGTGTTTTTTTTTGAACAGGTACATAAATGGAATGGAGCAAATACTACCGGGTTATTTTTTTTACAATAAAACCGGTTTATTAATGTAAAACAGAGAGATACTATTTTTTCTTATTCTCAACAGATTTTTTGAGGCTGAACAGACCAAAACGAAATTCAGATACATTCTAAATAATTCGGCTACCTTTGCCCGATTTATTTGAAATACATGATTTTTGAAGATT
>JAOZRY010000887.1 GCA_029939965.1 Bacteroidales bacterium
GAAATTATCCTATTCAATTCGGTGCGCATTTTCGCCTCACTCCCGGCCTCTCTTCGATTCGGGGAAAGATAGGGGATGGGGCTGTTTTTTACTTATTTGTTGGTTTCATACACAGTTAATATTTTTGTATAACCAGCTAATATGATTTCTGTTTTTGCATTCAACAGAGGGCTTTAAAAGACATTAATGATTTTATTTTAACGCGACTTTCCATCGTCCGCTAGGACATGGAAACGTCAAAGAATTGAAAAATCTGGTGTTTGAATTACTGGATAAACAATAGCCCAACTGATGGTGCCAGCGGCAAGGATTGGAGTGGCGGCTTGTTAATCCAGATAACTATGGGAGGCGGCCGTGATTTTTGTTGGTAGGTGTCGGCTGTTGAAGGAAGTCCCCGCACCAATAGGGATTGTGGCGAAACAACTTGACCATTCAGGTTCGTTCTTTTACATGCTAACTGCGTTAAAAAGCCTCGCCACAGCTATTACTATGCCTACGTTTTTTGCCTCGTTATCATGCAAAATAACTTTGCCTGTTATGCCCAACTTATTTCGCCACAATCCCATACAATAAACCAGCCGACATGAAACAACTACAAACGGAAAGCCTATAGATGCAAAAAAAAACTATCTTCAGAATCTAATTTATACGTAAAATAATCTCTTTTCGGACTTGTTCGGGTTCGGTGTTACAATAAATATTACATGGTGCTGCCGCTATTTTGAAGTTCAGTACTGAAAATTATGAAGATATTGTAGTTTGTAACGCAACGAAGCCTTCACAGTATGTGTTAAAATGTTATTAACGGGGTGTTTACTACTAGCTTTCGATACAATCACCCAGTAAATTTTTCACCACCTCTTATTCTCACTCTTTTCTCATCAACTATCCATAAATGACGATCAAGTGGTTCGTATTGCAATAACATGATAAGACGATTGAGGATTGATAGTACATGAAGTTTGTCCTGCCTTTTTAGTCGGAGGATAATCAAGCCAGGGAAATCTTGTGGCGGATATGAATGGATATCCGCAAAATCAGTATCTAATGTTACCAGAGTTCGTTTCTCCCTCTGGCAAACAATTGAAATATCGCTATCAGGTGCTCCGTTAAGGTTTTCCTGATAAACAGTTGTTGCATTATGCCCTTTTTTTATAAGCAGAATTGCAACCTCAACAGGAAGATTTTCATCAATTTTGAATTTCATTTCATTCTCTTTTCTTACCTAAGCTGGCATACCTACAACCCGCTCGCGCGTAAGTTCAGCTGCATAAGCAATGGCAGCTTGTATAGTTTCCATGTTCAATGATGGATAGCTTTCAATTATCTGTTCGTGAGAAAGACCGGCCACCAAATTATCCATTACGACCGATACCAATATTCGGGTACCTTTTATACATGCCCTACCATGACATACCAAAGGATCAACTGTAATACAATCTTGCCAAATCATCATTTTTGTTCCTGTTTTTGGATTACTTACTTCATTTTCTTTTATGATACAAATAATATATTGTTAAGTTGCAAATTTCCATATAATAAACATAAAAAACAAGTTAAAATCAAACCCTATGTTCATCCCGAAATTATCCAATTTAAATAATACACTTTGTCCCCGTTTTCACGAATATCAGGTTTTACGTTAAGTGGTTTCATTACGC
>JAOZRY010000212.1 GCA_029939965.1 Bacteroidales bacterium
CAACAAAAATATCAGCGGCCACTTCAGCAAGCTACCACTCCAATCCCTGCCGCTGTGCACTCTCCGGCGGGTGGCTGCAATTTACACCACGAAAAACTTCATAGCCAAGTTTTATATTTCTTATGTAATTAGCAACGAGTTTATAGATTTGCATCACAAGAGGTGCAGAACACCGAAATAAAAAAAACATATTTAATTTATGTACTTTTGTTTTTCAAAAAAAAATGAAAGAACAAATTGTTAGCTTTAAAACTAAAATTATCAATTGTGTTGATTGCATTGATTTTGGTTTTTATAACCGAATCTTTAGCACAAAAGTCCGGAACGATCTCAGGAGTGGTTAAGTCGTCCGAAAGTAATGAGCCAATCCTTGCATCCGAAATTATTTTACAACCCGGAAATCTGGGAACCATTTCCAACGAAAACGGGTATTTTATTTTTGAAAATCTTCAAGCCGGAACTTACACAATCATTGTTAATCATCTTGGATACAATAGCTTTGAGGAGAGAATAGTACTTGGCCAAAACGAGCAAAAAGAACTTGAGATACTACTGCAACAAGGCATCCACAATTTGGAGGGTGTAGAAATTACAAATCCATCTTTTCAAAAAGCACCTTATATTAAAGACATCATTAACCAAAAGCAAATCGAAAGCATGCCTGCCCGCGATGTTGGAGATTTTCTGCGATCAGAACCAAATGTAAACGGCATAAGAAAAGGTGGTGGCAACATCGACCCGGTGATAAGAGGGCTTAAATTTTCGCAATTGAATGTTCAATATAACAATGGTCAGAAAATTGAAGGCGGTTGCCCCAACCGAATGGATCCTGCAGTATCGCACATCAACATCAACGACATTAGCCGCATCGAAATTTTCAAAGGCCCGTATGCTTTGCGCTTTGGGCCAAATTTTGGAGCTGTACTTAATTTGGTTACCGAAAAAGCAAAACCCTCTGCCAATTTCCAGATTCATGCTCGTGCAATAAAAGGCTGGGAAAGCAATTGGAATGGAAACAAAGAACATGTTACCATTTTTGGAGGAAACAGAACAGTTTATTTTGCCCTTTCTGGAAATAACCAAAACTATGGCAACTATACCGCCGGGAATGGTAAAAAAGTAAAATCATCATTTCGTAAATATAACCTCTCGGCGGAGGTAGGAGTTGCACCATGGAAAAATCATGAGATCGTACTTTCATACAAAAATTCGCAGGGGCGCGATGTTAACTTTCCGGCACTCCCAATGGACGAAAGAAGTGATCGAACTCATCTCTACTCAGCAACCTATCATTATAAAAACATCAAAACCAAACTACAAACTGTTGATGCTAAGATTTACTATTCGGATGTGAACCATGAGATGGACAACAAATGGCGACCTTTTTCGGATACCCTTGTAGCCGTATCGGCAATCGAAGCCCTAAACCGTGGGGGGCGGATCGACTTTGGGTTTAAGTTGGAAAAATCGGTATTGCATCTTGGTTTCGATTTTGAAAATATCCGTAAAGACGGACAACGCACAAAAAGCCTTATAATACAGCCGAATCTTCCGGTTAAAAAAGAAGATTTATGGAGTAATGCCTCAATTAAAAATGCGGGTTTTTTTGGCGAATACAAGCTGCAACAAAATACTTTTCTTGATTGGGTTATTGCCGGACGCTTCGATATGAATAAGGCCACCTCCAATCCTATGATTCTTAATAATATGATGGGGGCAGAAATTTACAGGAACGATACTGTGGATTCCAATTTTATTAACATTAGCCTGAGTGCCGGTTTGAGTTATCAAATTACCAGCAAATTGTCGGTTGATTTTGCCTTGGGGCGTGGTGTGAGAAGCCCCGACATGGTGGAACGATTTATCATTTTATTGCCGGTTGGATATGATAATTATGATTATCTCGGTAATCCTGATTTGAAACCCGAAAATAACCATCAGGCTGATCTCACTTTTAAATATTCGTGCAACCGGTCGGGCAATTTCAGGATTAATGGTTTCTATTCCTTTATCACCAATTATATTTCCGGCATCAAATTACCCCCATCGCAATTGATGCCGCAATCGAAAGGTGTATTGGGTGTAAAACAATTTCAAAACATCGACAAGGCTCAAATGTATGGGTTTGAGTTTTTATGGATATCACCCATGAGGTTTAACTGGGTCATTAACCTTTCGGCAGCATACACAGCAGGCATAAACCCGGAAGCAATAAAATATGTGTATGAAAATGGTGAAGTGGTAGATAAGGAAATTGTGAAAAATGATCCGCTTCCGGAGATTCCCCCTTTTGAAACCAATCTTCGGCTGAAATATAAATTCTCGAATGGAAGATTTGTTCCGCAGTTTCACTTACGGATAGTAGCTAATCAGAAACATATTTCGGAAGCTTATGACGAACAGGAAACATCCGGGTTTGCTATTGCCGGTTTTAATATGAACTACCGATTCAATAAGATTTTATCTGTTGCCGGAGGGGTAAACAATATTTTCAACAAAAACTATTACGAACATCTTAACCGTAGAATTATCGGTTCGAAGGATGAACTTTACGAGCCAGGCAGAAGCTTTTATTTAAATGTGATTTTAAATCTTTAATAAAAATGAAAAATACAATCATCATTATTGTTATTTCGCTCATTGGTTTCGTGGCCTGCGAAAAACGCGAAGATAAAATGGTAAATTATGTAGCTACGGATGCTGTATCTGATTTTACTATAAAATTTAGAGATGCATCAGGTATTCTGCAAACCGAAAAGGTTCAGGCCGAAAGTGCTCTGGACAAATGGAATTATTCATTTGTGGTTGAACAGGGCGAAATTGTATATTTATCCGGAAAATATGAGGATGTTAACTCTTCGTTAAAACTAATCGTTTATATAGATGGCAAAATTTACAAGCAAAGCAGCAGCATTGGCGATACATTGAAATATTTAATTGTTTCGGGGGTGATTCCTTATTAACAGAGTTTCGTTTAAAACACGAAAACCATAAATAGTTTTTTAGAATTTATAAATCATGATTCAATGTTGAAATGGAATAATTTTTATAAGTTTGTGCTTAAATTAATAAAATATTTTATCAAATGATTGATGCTAAAATTGAAAATACCACAAAACACTATAAGAGAGTTGTTGGCATTCTTGGCGAAAAAAACATTAAATCTGAAATAGAAAGTCCTTTTGATTATATTCATGTAGCATCGGGTGGATTAAGTGCCAGCATAATAAAAAATTTCAGCAGCTTCTTTAATTTGAACAGGGAAGTAACGGCTGCGTTATTTGATGTATCATCACCAACTATTTACAGATGGACGAAAACCGGAAAAATTTTAGACAGAAACTTTGCCGTTAAGATATTTGAAATGACAGATTTATTTCTATATGGGTCGGGTATTTTTGAAAGTAAGGAAAACTTTAGTAAATGGCTAAATTTACCAAATACTGCATTGGGCGGGATGGAACCAATTGAATTGCTTGGAATTCCCGGAGGCATATCAAAAGTGAAAGATATAATTGGCAGGATTGAACACGGAGTTTATAGTTAATATGAAAGTTTATAGAATAACTGGCACAAAATACACCAGAGACTTGTCTGGGATTGGAGCAGCAACCTATGGTGGCAGATGGAACAAAAAAGGAACTCCGGTTTTATATACAGGTGAAAATAAAGAAATTGCACTATTGGAGACAATTGTTCACACGCCTCCTATGTTAATCCCAAAACTATCCATTTTAACCTTACAAATACCAAATAATTCGATTACCAAATTGAACATTAGCGACTTGCCTGTTAATTGGTACGATTATCCCGCACCAACAATCCTTTCAGAAATTGCTGAGAAGTGGATAACAGAAGGCAAGACAATTGCCTTAAAAGTTCCAAGTTGTATAATTCATAGTAGTCATAACTATATTTTAAATTGTAAGCATAAAAGTTTTAATTTAATAAAACAATTGGAAATCAAGAATTTTCATTTTGATACAAGATTAAAGAAATAACTTTTGCTAACACCACAGCAAAAATACATCAGAATAAATGAAAACACCAAATCTATTAAAACTCCATTTCTCATACAACATCGGGATACTTGCATTAGTTCTTTTTATTATTGCTTCCTGCTCCAAAAATGATGATCCATCCGGGGCAACCCCGGCAAAAATTAATTTTCATTTTACACATTTTATTAAAGGTATCGCCCTCGAATACGACACCATGAAATATATTAATGCTGCCGGAAATCATTATCTGATAAACGAAATTCAGTATTTTATTTCGGATGTAAAGCTGCACTTTGAAGATGGTAATACACAACTATTAGATGGCTGGAAAGAGATTCATTATGTGGATACCGATATTCCGGAAACACACATCTGGAAAGTTTTTGACGAAATACAAACCGGAGTAGTTGAAAAAGTAAGCTTCACGTTTGGAATTTCAGAAGAAAAAAACAACTCGCTCATGTTTGTGAACCCTCCGGAACGCGACATGTTCTGGCCCGAATACTTAGGTGGCGGCTATCACTACATGAAACTCAACGGAAAATGGATAACAAACAACGGCAGCGTAAACCCTTATAATTTTCATCTTGGCATAGGGCAAATATATGCAGGAGGCGTAATTACCCCGGATTCCATTACAGGGTTTGTACAAAATTATTTTAAAGTAGAACTCCCTAATTCATCATTTTTGGTTGGTGAAGGTAATGATCTGAATTTTGAAATACGGATGAATATAGAAAACTGGTTTCAAAACCCACACACCTACAATCACAATGATTGGGGTGGTGATATTATGCAGCAGCAAGATGCCATGCTTATTGGATGTGAAAATGGGAAGCAGGATGTATTTGATTTTCTTAAATAGTACAGACTTCGTCAGTTTCTACTTACTCTGCGTTGTAGCTTTATTTTTATATCCTCATTTACAAGTAGTAAACTGCGGTATAAAAATAAAACTACGCCTTGATTAAGCGAAACTGACGAAGTCTGTAGTATGGCTTTTTGAAAACAAAAAAAAAGCACAAAGAAAGAATTAAACCGATATTGAGCAATGAATAACAAACTTTTTGGATAGAAATGAAACGGCATAATAATTATTGGGAAAACTCACAATTAAATCCTTTAAGGATTCAGAATCCCTATGAGGGTTTAATTCAAAAAAGGCCTATCCTCTACTTTCTATTTTCCACCCTCTATCTTCTTCTTTCTACCATATTCTCCTCATGTTCCTCTAACGATCCTGCTCCCGAGCCTCACATACCAACGCCTTATGAAATTGAAATCCCTTACGGTTTCCCTACTTTGCTCAACGTTCCCAACGATAACCCCTTAACCGTTGAAGGCATTGCCCTTGGCAGAATACTCTTTTATGATGGCCGCCTCAATGGCCGCACACATCCCGATTCCCTGATGAGCTGCTCCACTTGCCACAGGCAGGAAAACAGCTTTGAGGTAGGTGCGCCCCGCCCCCACCCCTTTGGAGTTACCGGACAACCAACACATCATGCCATGCTACCAATGATAAATTTAGTATGGAATATGGGAACATTTGGCTGGAATGGCAGCGTGCCCTCCATCGAAGCAGATGTTTTGGGCGTAATCTCAGATCCGGCTGAATTCGATTCCTCCCCCGAAAAAGTAGTAAACACCATCAAAAATATTGAGGGATATCCCGACCTTTTTTGCAAAGCTTTTGGCACAGATGAAGTTACCATCCACCGTATTTGCAAAGCTATAGCCCAGTTTGTGAGAACATTGATATCAGCCAATTCGAGATTTGATAAATACATGCATGGCGAAGTACAACTCACCCCGGAAGAATTGCGCGGATTTGTGCTTTTTACCACCGAAGAAGGTGCCGATTGTTTCCACTGCCACGGCGGTTTCGGCAACCCGCTCTTTACCACCAACAAATTTTACAACAACGGCAAAGATTCTATTTTCACCGATCCCTACGATCGCTACATCATTACCGGCGACCCCATGGATAAAGGTGCTTACAAAGCCACTACCATGCGCAACATCGAGCTTAC